>DASVAM010000485.1:0-3142 GCA_036376375.1 Chitinophagaceae bacterium | reverse complement strand
TTCAGGATCTACCCAAAACAATGTGCTGGCAGCGCCGTCCCAAAAAAATTCACCAACGATGCCATTGTTCTCATCTTTTGTTTGGGGCGGAGCCGTACGGACTGCAAAGTCAATTCCAAAACCAACACGTCCCTTGGAAGGTAACCACATTCTTTTTGAAATCGTATCTGAAAGGTGATTTGTGGACATCAACTCAACCGTCTCAGGTCTTAAGATTTGAACGTTGCCGAGTGTACCTTTATTCACCAGCATTTGTGCAAACTTCATATAATCATCTAACGTCGACGTTAATCCCCATCCACCGGGTTTTAATGGCCAGCTCTTTGAATTGAACGAATTGGCCTGCTCATCCGGCACCCGGGTAAATATTCCGTCGTCACTCCTGTTATACAAAGCTGCAAACCGCTGCATTTCGTTTTCAGGAACTACATAGCGGGTATTTCTCATTTGCAATGGGTCAAGGATCGCTTCTTTTACATATACATCAAATGGTTTGCCTGAAAGTTTTTCAACCAGGTAAGCCTGTACATCAACGGATGGTCCATAAGACCATTCATCACCCGGGTGAAATTGTAATGGCAAACCTGCAAGCCTTTTAGCCATTTCACTTAATGTGTTTTCATGATTCATTGCGTCAGCTGATCTGACCATCTTGCCCAATACAGTTGTATCGGGACCAGCAAATCCCGCTGTATGTCGCGTCAGGTCGCGAATAGTGATAGGTCGTTTGACTGATTCAAGCACCGGCACGCCTTGTGCATTTACACCTTTGAACACTTTCATATTGGCAAACTCTGGTGCATATTTTGAGAGCGGATCATCCAATTGAAACTTTCCTTTATCATATAACGTCATCAATGCAACACCTGTAACTGGTTTGGTCATTGAAAAAATCCGGACAATGGTGTTACGATCCATTGGTTTTTTTGCCTCACGGTCGGCATAGCCAAAAGCGTTGTAGTACACTTCCTTTCCTTTTTCAAAAGCAAGTGCAGAAACAGCCACCGTTTTATTTGAATCAATAAAGCTTTTTAATGTTGCGTCAATCCGGGCCTTAACGGCCGCATTAATTATCGGCTCTCCTTGCTTTTTAGAAACTGAATTATTACAAATGCTTAACGTTAAAAAAACGAGCAGCAAGGCAAACAACGTTTTATTCATGGCTTTTTATTTTCAATTTAAGGATTAAACAATACCGAACTGTTCAAAATCGACCGGAGTTTTATTATGTACTCGCCGCGAATCCAAATTCTTTTTAAGAGAGGAGAAGAATTGTTCTGCAGACATATAAACCTTGATGATCTTATTTCAAATATCTGGAAAAACAGTCCTAGTTGAGATGATATTCCTTTTCTAACAGATCAAGAAGATGTTTTGTGTTGGTCAGGAGATCGTTGGCAGTAAATTCAGTGGCTTCTATGAAGATTTTCAAAGTGAATGCCTGGTTATAGATCATTTTTACCATTTTTATATCTTTCGAAATATAACCGGGGTTACCTGTGGTCTTTATATCATAACCCATGTAAGAACCAATTATGTTATGCTGGTCGTAGGACGAAAGATCTAAAAAACCAATGAGGAATTCCCTGTATTTAATTATTTGCTCGTTTAATTGTGCGTCCATTTCCGCCAGGGATTTTGATTTGCTATCGTGATCGGTGACCGCATTTGAAATTTCCCACCGCAGCAATCGCATGTTACCGGCATGTTTCAGCTGTTGAATGGTTCTGTCAGTCGGACTGTAGCGGATGAATCTCGCCAGCTCTTTTGTGTAATCATAAAACTTGTTTGAATTCCTGAAGATGTCAGTGTTGCGGATGCAATATTGCACAGAGTCACAGTAGTCAAGCATGATCTTATTAAAACGCATATAATATCTTAGATGGGCGGTATCTCTTGCGAGGTCTTCGGATAATGAACGGATAAATTGTTTTTCACGATGATGTTCCAATGTTCTTTCCAGTTTCCATTCCGCCAGGAATCCGCAAAAGACGGCAAGGAATAACATGAAGAACTCCCACAGATAATGCGTCCAGGATCTTCTTACAGTATGTGAATGATGGTGTACTTCCATATTTATCCCGACAGCTTTATTTCTGAAAATAAAAGTAGGAAACTGCGAAAGTCTCATTTATGATATTCGTCAGGCGGGAACGGCCATTTCTTTACGCAAAATAACCAGATCGGGCCTTCTTTTGTAACCGTTTATTGGCTGTTATAACACGATACGAACATTCAATATGGTAGGAGGCGTGGCACCAATTTCGATGCTATCAGAATATGCGTTGGGTATTTATTTTCATTCTTTCTACGACCAGGTTTTTTGATCAGGATTTTCATCCGCAGGCTCATAAGGGTTTGATCACCGTTCCTGCTTCCAAGAAATATGATTCGCCTTCGCCCCTGGAAAAAATATTCTTTGGTACAAATTACAGGAAAGAATGGGGAACGCCAGTTACGATGCCTGTATTTGACCTGCGAAACACAAATTTTAAAATTGTAAGAATGGGAGGTGGTCAACAAACAACGAGCCTGGAACTGGTTGATGATAAGAACGGCGAATGGGTATTGAGATCAGTGGATAAGAATGTAAAACCTCCAAACGAACTGGCAGGAAACAGGTTTATACAATACATTATCCAGGATCATGTATCGGGCTCCTATCCATACGCTGGCTTGTCAATCCCCGTTATTGCAAATGTCGTTGGCGTCCCGGCAGGAGAGCAGCATTTATTCTTCGTAAGCGACGATGAAGCTTTTGGTGAGCATCGTTCATTAATGGGAAATAAAGTCTTTGTTCTGGTGAACCATCCGCCGCAATCAACAGAAGGAATTACTACAAACGAAATGATGGAAAAACTCAAATCAAATCCAAGCTATTGTGTTGATCAAAAACAATACCTCAAGGCAAGACTACTTGACTGGTTAATAGCTGACTGGGACCGCCACGTTGATCAATGGAGATGGATTGAAAGAAAAACGGATTCGGGTACAGCTTTTTTGGTTCAGCCGAGAGATCGTGATCAGGCATTTTACAGGTCCAACGGGCTGCTGGTAGGTTTTGTCGGTTTGTTTTTTATGCCGCATTTAAATAAATTCAATCATACAGGACGAGGTATAAAGGGATTGAGTAAGAAATCAA
>DASVAM010000230.1:0-4829 GCA_036376375.1 Chitinophagaceae bacterium | reverse complement strand
GCTTATTATAGCGATGATGCCGTAAGTTATGGTCGTAACCGCGAACCTGAAGTGGGCAAAGCTGCTATCAAAGAGAGTATGGCAAAACGCTTTGCAGCCGATTCCACCGGGAATACAAATGTCTACAAGGTCGTTGATCTTTTTGCAGATGGAAACCTTTTGGTAGAAATCGGTTCATGGTCCGAAATGAGCCCGTCGGGCGCGGAAGTGAATAAGGGACATTACATGTCTTGCTTTCAAAAGAAGGATGGCAAGTATGAATGTGTACGTGACATGAGTGTCAGCTCAAATCCTCCAAAGTAAAAGAAATTATGATCCTTTAATGAGCTTGCATTTGCGACCTTGATCGTTGGCCTTAGTCCGGATAGCTATCGGGAGCAACTAAGGCCAATCGTATTTTAGTACTGAACATATTTATAATTTGTTGCTTTGACGATTCTATATTTTTATTATTCATACCAATTTGAAGAAAAGAAAGGAACACCTGCCTACCGGCAGGTTTATGCCGCCAAAGGGGGGACTACGGACAACGAGGGGGCATGAAACTGTCAACCTAACCAGTTCCTGCATTTGCAATAGCAACCAATTTTCTTCTTTTGATCAACGTGACAATAGTTAAAGATAAATACCAGGCTGAAACAAATGGACCAAAATCTATTGACCCGGCATCAGCCGGTGGCTCCGGAAAATAATAAAAGTTAAATGTAAAAAGCAGCAGGGAAAATAAGACACCGGTGTAAGTAAATATTTTTTTATAGACCGGATGTCCGTACAAACTAAGCGCTAATAAAAAAGTTCCGGCTGAAACAAAAATATCCCATGTAATATCAATTCCTAATTGCACTGAATTTACTTCTTTAAACATCCACTTCAACTGCTCATCCGTCACTCCGGTTTTTGATTGTGTTTCAAAGGACTCATGGAAGGCAAAACCCGTTTGCTGTACGACCAGCATTAGGACCACAAATGCTGTGGCGACTAAATTAAAAACAGTGCCGGCATAAAGTTGTATAGAAACTCTCCAGCTTCGGATGATAAAGAACATCCCCAGAGTTGACATCATAAAAAACAGACCAAACAAAAATGCCAGCAACAAAACCAACATTTCCGGCAAGGGAATAAATGCTGCTGACAGATATGAGATCACGGCAGCAAAACCGTTAATTATGCTAAACCGAACCCATTTTGCAATAGGAACAAATTTTCGGTCATCCATCTTTGAGTTTTTGTATGAATAAATCTAAGTATATCATATCGCGGAATAAATGATTTTGGTCATTTGACCATGCAAAGACATTCATCCATCCCGCCACTTCCACAGTCCCGCCCCCGGCGAGACGGACATCACTACTATGATGCTGACCCGGAATATGGCTGAATAAAAACCGGCCAATAAGCACATAGTTATTCTATTTTTGCAGAATTATATTCTTAAGGTACCAATTGAACCGGTCCTCCATCTTCAAATTCACCTTAGAACCTAAAAAACTAAGGCGAAATGAATACAAAAACGTTCAACAGATACCGCGCGTCTGAAAAAATATTTTTTGATGAGAATCATATTTCCCCAATTGAACATCTCATTGAAGTAAAAGAATTATCAGCCCGCATCAGGGTATTGGAAATTGGGACAGGATCACCCGTATTATATATTCATGGAGCACCGGCTGCAGCAGCACTTTGGATACCACTTGTAAAAAATATGCAGGGTTATCGAAACCTTATCATTGACAGACCCGGCTGCGGAATGAGCGACAAAATAAATTACAGAGGTCTTACGAAAGAACGGTTACAGACCATCATGCTCTTAACCATCGATTCCGTGATGGACCATTTCAATCTCCGCCAAATCCCCATCATTGCAAGTTCATTTGGAGCCAGTCTTGCATTTTTATATGTATTTAAAAGAAGTGAAAGGGTAAGCAGGTTGGTTATTGAAGGTTGCCCTGCATTAATAAATGGAAGTCATGTTCCTTCATTTATGAGGCCAATGTTACTGCCGGTCATGAAATGGATCATTCCGAGGCTGCCGGCAACTGCTTCAATATTCAATAAGATCATCGTTGGGCTTGGCCATGCATATTCACTCGAGCATCAACTTATCGACAGAACATTGATTCAATGGTACATCAGTTTGTTTAATAATACGGACACGCAAATAAATGAGATCTCAATGATCACCAAAGCGTATCCATCAGGTAAAATAAAATCTTCTTTCCGGATAACGGATGCGGAATTGGAAAAAATTGAACAACCAGCACTATTATTATGGAGTAGTAATGATCCGTTTGGTGATATTCAAACTGCTCAACACCTTACGTCAAAAATTAAAAATTCAACGCTCATCTGTTTTGAAAATAGCGGGCATCTACCGTGGCTGGATAATCCGGTAAGGCATGCTGAGGAAATTAAGAAATTCATTTAGCAAACCACGATATGCATCGGCAACTTCATTTATTGACGTTATGATGGCTGTGCGGCCGAAGGGAAAGACTATGGATGTACCGTGCCAATGGTAACGTCCTTTATCTTTTTATCAACCTGGTGATCGATGTGGCAGCCATTGCATTGCCTTGTAAGTATCGAATATGTTTCCAGTGAACCCATCCATTCATTTCTTTCGATTGCTGATTTCAGATCCTTCATATAAGGAGCAAGTCTTTTTTCATAATGATATTTAAAGGGCTTCTTCAATTTTCGGTGGCTCGTGAATTCAGTTGACATTATTCTAAAAATACTGTCCATGTCATTAACGAACCAGGTTGCCTCGCTTTTATTTTTTGAAAGTAATGCGTCGCCAAGATTTTCATGATAGATCTTAATATCCAGCATATGTTGATCATAATCCTTCATGCTTTTTTGCTTGTCGGTCGAAAACAAACAAGCAGAAAAGAACACAATAGTGCTGACTGTCATTATAACCAGGGCTTTTTTCACTGTTATTATGAAGTTTCCCGCGGCAAAGATAAGTATAGGATTGTTGGCCGTAGTCACGTTAGCAAAGGAAACCGTGATGCACGCATCGTTATCGTTATTCAGTTGCGTGGTGATCCTGCCTCAGGCGCGACGTGCTTCCTCACGCTGGACCAGGGAAATTATCATACAACACCCGTCTAATTAAAAATATTTTACTTTGAAGTTCGGTTCCCCCTTCAAATTATCAAATTCAGTATCACCAGTAACCAAGGTTGCTTTTTTTTGAATTGTTAGTGCCGCCGCAAACGCATCTGCAAAAGATAATTTATGGTTTGCTTTAATTTTTGCAGCTGCCAGCGAAAGACCCATATCAGCTTCAACAAAATGCAAAGGGAATTTTTTCATCGCATCCCAAACTTGATTTGCTTTCGCATTTCCATCCTTTCTGCTACTCATATAATATACTTCACCTGCATTCACAACCGTAACATACAGCTCATGCTTATCTGCTGCCGCTTCGTTTAAGAATTTTTCTACCTCGTCAGCGCCCGTTTCATCCCGGAAGAAAGCAAGCAAAGCGTCGCTATCTAATACAAATTTTGCCATAGTGATTATTTGCTTTTATGCAGCTTGAACTTCCTTTCTTCCCGTTTTTTTTCTTCGTCTTTGAAAGCTTTCATTTCTTCCTTAAGTTTTCCCGTTGATGATAGCATACCACGGAATGACTTAAAATATTGTTCATTGATAGGTCTTATCACGACCCCGCCTTCAGTTTCTTCAAATAGAACTTTTACACCAGATTTGATTCCATACTTATTGCGAAGACGTTTGGGAATTAGTAGCTGTCCTTTTGATGTCAAAACGGAGGTTTCCATACTTTCTATTTTTAGTATCCCAAAGGTAAGAAAGTATTACAAATTAAAAAAGTATTACTTTTTTTATTCTTATGAAACTTTTATGTGCACGGTAGAATTACCATTGCTAAACCTTACGCATGGAGACATAATCCACGCTGAATAACAATAAGAACGTACACCCGTGCGACCCGCCTTCGCTTCGCCACCGGACGGGTCAGACACGAACCATGGCGGTGGAGAGCACAACCTGGATACCAGCTGACAATAAAGATTTAATTTTACCAACCATTGTTCATTACATTAAACCATATCATATGCAATTAGGTTTTATCGGTCTTGGTAACCTGGGCACAGCTATTGCAGAAAATATCCTGCAAAAAAGACAACATCTTTTTGTTTATAACCGCCATACGGAAAAAACAAAACCCCTGGTTGAAAAAGGCGCTACACTTTGTAGCAGCATAAAGGATCTTGCCGCCAAATCTGATATTGTATTCAGTATGGTGTCAGATGATGCGGCACTCAATGATATTACCCGGGGAGACGATGGCATTGCGCAAAATTTAAAAGCAGGCGGCATACATATTTGTATGAGCACCATTTTACCGGCGACATCTGAGCAGCTCGCGCAACTTCATCAACAATACAACAATCACTATGTTGCAGCACCTGTAATGGGCAGACCCGAAGCAGCACGGTCCGGCAAATTAAACTTTCTTGTGGCAGGAAAACAAGACTGCCTTGATAAGATAAAACCCTTGCTGCTTGATGCAGGCGGAGCAGCCGTATGGGAGTTCGGCCATGATGCAGCGACAGCCAATGTGGCAAAGCTTTGTAGCAATTCACTTATTGTTTCGGCTATTGAATCAATGGCGGAAGCCATAAACCTTGCAAAGAAAAGCGGACTGGACGCTGCCCTTTGGATGAATATGATCACTCAATCAGTCTTTGCTGCTCCTGTTTATATTAATTATGGCAATATTCTTATCAAAGAAAAATACCAGCCGGCAGGCTTCACGCTCCGGCTGGGATTAAAAGATATAAACCTGATAATGG
>DASVAM010000477.1:0-4109 GCA_036376375.1 Chitinophagaceae bacterium | reverse complement strand
GCATAATCCATGATCGAAGGTGTATGACCATTTTTGGCAACCCATTCCTTATTTCTCAAATTCTCGACAGGCACTGAAGAACTCGAACCAAAATTATGACGAAGGCCCAATGTATGACCCACTTCATGGGCAGACACAAAGCGAATAAGGCGTCCCATCAATTCATCCGGAAATGTCAGTGTTCTTGCCCGTGGATCATTTGGCGCAGCTTGTATCAGGTACCAATTACGGACCAATTCCATTACATTATGATACCAATTGATATGGCTTTCTATTATTTCACCACTGCGTGGATCGGAGATACTTGGGCCACTTGCATTTTGTGTTTCTGAAGGTTTGTAAACAATGGCAGAATTGCGGGCGTCTTCCAAACTCCATGTACTATCTTCTTCTTTTGTGGGTGCCATCTTCCCAAAAATTGCATTTTTAAACCCGGCTTTTTCAAATGCAACCTGCCAATCATTCACACCTTGTATTAAATAAGGGATCCATTTCTTGGGTGTTGTCGGATCAATATAAAATATGATGGGTTTTTGTGGCTCTACCAGCTCGCCCCTTTTATATTTCTCCATATCCTCAGGTTTCGGTTCCAACCTCCAGCGTTTTGCAATTGTAATATCTTTTACACCCTGGGGATTCGCATCGTAATCCCTATAGCCAACTGTAAAATAGCCAACCCTTGCATCAAAATGTCTTGCCTGCATGGGTATCTTCGGAAGTAACACAAGAGAACTATTCATTTCTACGGTAAGATTGCCCTGTGGTTGAGGTTGTCCAAAACCTCCACCGCCTCCACCGGTTGGCGCCGGCATCCTTCCATAAGTTTTTACAGCCTTGATCTCAATATTAATCGGGTATGGCTTTACACTTACTATATAAGATTTATCTGCCTGTAATGAACCAAGTCGCCTTTGACTTTTTGCGGCGCTGCTAAAAAAGAGCACATCATTGTCTCCGTTCACAAAATCCGTAACTTCTATAACCGATGTTGCAGAGTCCCGGCCAAACGCCCTTATCTCAAATGAAAAAGAAATCGGCTGAAGGTTTGAGTTTGCAACCGATGAAAACATTGGTGAGGTGGAATCCCTGGCGTAAACAGCATAAGAAATTGTGCGAAGAAATATCCGGTTGTTGGGACCTCTGTCGAAGCGGATTACATTTTGGCCCACCTGGTCGCCTCCGTACCCGGTGCCTGCCTGTGTTTGAGAGAGACGATTGACAACAAGGATATCACGCAGGAGCATATCGCCGGGAATTTCAAAATAATACTTTTCATCAACTTTGTGAACTTTGAAAAAGCCATTCTTTGTGATTGCTTTATCAGTAATGATGTCCTTGTATGGTCTTACCCCGGCGGCTGGTCGTTGTCCAATACCGGGTCCTGAGGGTCTCGACGAGTCTCCACCGGTTTGAGGTCTCTGTGCAAGAGCGATCGTACAAAAGCAAAGCATTGTAATACCGAAAAAAATACGGCGTGTATTTGTTCTCATGTGATGATATTTTTAATCCCGTTAGTTATCGGGAAAACAAAGTTAGGAGTGAAAATTTCCTGACCAAGTCTAATATAAAAATGAAAGAAATTTCCTGCGAATTAATGTTTCGCTATGATCTTCTTTTATCAGAAATAAAACCAACCGAACAACAATTGAGGAAATACACCGAGTAATATCACCAGGGCAGCAACCACTGTTATCACCCATTTAAAACCTGCACTTACTTCTATTGCCTGCGCTTCGCCATCTTTGAAATACATGGCCTGTATCACACGAAAATAATAATAGACACTGATGGCAGCCATCAGCACTGCGAGAATAACAAGCCACAAAAAACCTCCGGCACTGATCACTGCGTTAATCATGTAAAATTTTGCAAGAAAACCTGCTGTCAATGGAATACCCGCCAGTGATAAAAGAAAGATAACGGCGACGCCGGCAAGTAATGGTTGATGTTTCGCAAATCCGTTGAATCCTTCAAAAGTATAGTCCTTCATCTTTACCAATATTGCAAACAGACCAATTGTAGAAAGACAATAAGCAGCTGCATACAGCAAAATTCCTTCTGAACCTATACTGTTCAATGCAAGTACGGCCATCAACATAAATCCAGCCTGCGCAATACTTGAATATGCCAGCATTCTTTTTACGCTTTGCTGAAAAACCGCCGTGATATTTCCAATGAATAACGTAAGCGCTGTGATGATCGCCATCATATATTTCCAGGTGTTATGAATATCACCAAAGGCATAATAAAACAAGCGAATAAAAGCAATAAAGACGGCTGCTTTTACAATGGTTGCCATAAAAGACGTGAACACAGTCGGAGCACCATCATATACATCCGGCGTCCAAAAATGAAAGGGGGCTGCCGAAACTTTAAAGGCCATTGAGAACATTAACAGCAATAAACCCGCAATTAATAAAACACCGGGTTTTGTTTCAGGGTTTGTGATCATGTCGATCCCAAAAGATCCCGCACTGCCATAAATAAGCGCAATACCCATTAACATCAATCCGGTTGAAAAAGAGCCCAGCAGGAAGTATTTCAGGGATGCTTCATTGCTTTTTAGATTTCTTTTATCACTGCCTGTTAATATATACAATGGTATTGAAATGATCTCAATACCGAGGAAAAGTATGAGCAATGAGCTAAACGACGAGGAAAGTATGATGCCGCAAAGAATAAAAAATATCAACGCAAAATAATCCGCATAATTCACTCCTACTTTTTCCATTTCCTTTGCGGAAAGTAAAAAGAAAATAAACGTGCAGGCCAGGGCGATGGTATTGAAAAAAAGTGCGAACCGGTCAAAGCTCATCATTCCGGCAATGTTGATCTTAAATAAGTGAAAACCGTAGGTCTCCATTATATTCAAAATGATGATACCCAAAAGTCCGGCCAATGCCAGCCCGCGAACGGCCGATTTTTGTTTCAGCAAGATGCCGCTGAACATCATCACTACTCCCATGATTGCCGATATGATCAATGCGTTCATTTATTCAGCCTGTTTATTTATTTACTATAGGAAGAATGTTTGCTTCCTTTATAATAAAACTCGTTGTGTCTTTTGTCAGGTCAAGGAATGGCTGGGGATAAACACCCGCAGCAATTATCAGGATCACAATTACACCCAGCACTAATTTTTCGTTTAAACCAATATCACTTCCTGTTTCTGTCAATGCATTTGTATTGCCATAAATTACCTTCTGGATCATTCGCAGTGTATAGATAGCCGCAAGAATGATTGTGACACCGGCCGCAGGCACCGTTAAATACTCATAAGATGAATAGGCTGATGTAAAGATTCCGCTAAACATCATAAATTCTCCAACAAACGCATTTGTTAATGGCAATGCAATATTTGCTAACGCAACGATCACAAAAAGTAAGGCCATTGCCGGTGCCTTTTGCGCAAGGCCACCTAACTCAGAAAGTTTTCTGGTTCCATATTTTCTTTCCAGTATCTCGACAACAACCCAAAGACCAAGAATATTAATGCCATGATTGAACATTTGTATCATCACCCCCTGGAGGCTCAATTCTGATACGGAAAAAATCGCCACCACCATCAAACCAAGGTGTGCAATGGACGAATAAGCGATCAATCTCTTCATATCATCCTGCCGCCAGGCGATCAGCGATGCATAGATCATTCCGACAATGACCCACATGGCGATCGTCTCCTCGCCAAACGCATACGTGGCGCCTGGCAACACAGGGATCAACCAGCGAATAACTGCAAACAATCCCATTTTTACCATGATCCCGCTTAACACCATTGTGACTGCGGTGGGTGACTGTTCATATGTATCGGGCTGCCAGCTATGAAAAGGAAAAACAGGGATCTTAATTGCAAACGCAATAAATAGTAGCCAAAATATCCAATACTGCTTCTTATTATCTAAAACAATCGCATAAAAAGAATTGATATCAAAAGATCGGTCCGGAGTTTGTGTTTGCAGGTAGATCAATCCAACTAACATCAGCAACGAGCCAACAAATGTGTAAATAAAGAATTTAAATGTAGCCGCGATCCTTCTTTCCGCACCCCAAATAGAAGAAAGAAAATAAACGGGAATCAATGCAAGCTCCCAGAAGAAATAAAACAGCAA
>DASVAM010000224.1:0-5769 GCA_036376375.1 Chitinophagaceae bacterium | reverse complement strand
CAATACATGAAGAAATTAGAAATAGTATAAGACTGAACGCAACTTTTCGCATGCTCCGGCGATTTGAAACAAAAATGAACATTAAACGAACCGTTTCGTAACGTAAAATGATAGGAAGTAAAATGCCAATATGAATGGGTTATGTAAGGTTAATGCCTGTCCGATTTTTACATTCCCTGCGGACAAAAAATATTTGCAGGGGTAAAACTAAGCTACGCAACGAAGGTGATGACTGCCTTCCCTGTCTGGCGACAGGCAGGCGACAGGATAGGTCACCATGAAATCTTGCTGAACAAATTACTGAGTTGATAAGGTATTGTAATAAGCAACAATTGCTTCAAAATTTGCTTCAGTGTCTTTGGAGAGTTTCTTTTCATCAACGAATTGCTGGATCTCATTTTTTTTATCGGTCAGCTGATCGGTGAGTTCCTTTATCTTTCTTATTTTGACCCACTTTCCACCGACCAAAACAAAATACCTTATATCGGTTTTAATATACTGTTCATACGTCGCAGATCCATAAGGCTTATTTTCCATTAACCTTTTCTTGTGTTGCTTGTATAGTTTTACTTTGCCGGTCTGTAATAATTCATAAAAATCTTTTTCCGGTTTATCAGTCGTTTCAATAATATTCGAAAAAACAAACCGATGATCTTTATTGTTAACAGAGTCCCTTAATAATACTTCATAGATCGGTACGGCTACGATCATTTCCGTTTTCTTATCATTTAAATAATTTACCTGGGATTCCAAAAGATTGAGGCGAATAAAAATATTCTTGTATTCTTTTCCGTCGTTTGAAACAATTGTGCCCCGCATCATTTGCTCATTAAAAAACGGAGTACCTTCTACCAGCGTCGTAAATTTTGTATTAAGAAACGGGGTTCCCGCAACTGAATTTAAATATTTTGTATTTCCCCCACCCAGACCACGATCTTTATCAACATCCACGGCCGTCTGGGACGTACCAAGGAAATATATAAGCAAAAAACAGCAGCTAGCAAGTACACGTGCCATGCTCTTATAAATTTCCGTTAGTACTAAGTTACTAAACTGGAAGGAATTTTTCCTGCAGAATATTGGCACTGGGTTTGACCATGAACTTCACAATTCTTTTTTCATGAAAAATACCATTTTGAATCTGCAAGCTCCATGGGATGAAGTAAAAGAAAAAATGAAAGAAAATGACATGCATCTTACGGATGCAGACCTTGAGTATGAGCCTGGTAAAGAAGAAGATCTGCTGCAACGATTGGAGAAAATAATGAACAAACCCCGCCAGCAAATCATTGCTTATGTCGAAAGTATTTCTTCAAATAAAGGAATAGCGGGGTAAAATATTTATCTTCCAGTTATCATATTTTAAAAGTTAGCTTTCAGGTATATTTGTTTAAACAAATATTTTTGAAAATTTATTTTAACGTCTTTAAAACATCTACCATGAAACCTAAATTAATTGCAATCGTATTGCTGTCCTCCTTCTTCATTGTTTCTTGTGTTAGCAGTAAAAAATTTAAGAAGTCACAGGCCGACTACGCGGAACTGCAAACAAAATATACGCAGCTCCAGGGCGATCTTAGCAACTGCAATGATGCAAAGGCTCAACTTACCAGTCAAAAAGCAGGCTTGGAAACCGACAAAGCGAACCTCGAAACCCGCATTGCAGATCTGAATAAGCAAATTGATTTCTTAAAAGAAAATAATACTACTGTATTGAAACAACTACAGGACCTTTCAGTTGTTTCTTCATCACAAGCGGAGAACATAAAAAAATCGCTGGAGAATATTGGCGCCAAAGATGCTTACATTCAGGATCTCCAGACGGCCATGGCTCGTAAAGATTCGTTGAATCTTGCATTAGTAATGAATTTGAAAGGCGCCGTCGGCAGTTTGGATGACCAGGATATAAATATTAAAGTCGACAAAGGTGTTGTGTACATCGATATTTCCGATAAGCTTCTCTTTAAAAGCGGTAAATACCAACTAACCTCACAAGCTAAAACGGTGCTTGGTAAGGTGGCCGCCGTTTTGAAAAATCAACCGGATATTGAATTTATGGTGGAAGGCCATACCGATAATGTTGCTTATCGTAGTGGCGTATTGCTTGACAATTGGGACCTCAGTGTCAAAAGAGCTACTTCGGTTGTACGCGTTTTGCAAAATGAATATGGTCTTGATCCGAGAAAAATTGCAGCATCCGGCCGCGGTGAATACAACCCACTCGTCGACAACTCTACCGCCGAGAACAGGTCCTTAAACCGCAGAACAAGAATTCTCATTCTTCCACAGCTTGATCAATTCTTCAAATTATTGGAACCCAAACAACCCTCTTAAAGAGATTAACCCCGTTTGGCCGAAGGCAAGACGGGGTTTTTAATTATCAAAAGTTTTAAAGACAAAGATTTTAGCCGCGGTGATGACGTAATTTGCGGCCATGACCGAGTATTTAAGTGGCTTGAATGACAAGCAACGTGAAGCCGTGCTACATGTAGATGGGCCGTTAATGATCGTGGCCGGTGCCGGAAGTGGAAAAACTAAAGTTCTTACTACCCGTGTAGCCCATTTGATGGCAAATGGTGTTGATGCCTTCAATATCCTTGCTCTCACTTTTACCAATAAGGCAGCCAAAGAGATGAAAGAAAGAGTGGAGCATATCCTCGGCAACAACGAGGCAAGGAATTTATATATCGGAACCTTCCATTCTGTGTTCGCCAGAATTCTTCGAGCCGAGGCACCAAAACTGGGTTATCCAAACAATTTTACCATTTATGATACCGATGATGCAAAAAGTGTGGTGAAAACGGTAATAAACGAATTGAATCTTGATGATAAACACTATAAACCTTCCACCGTTTACAATCGAATTTCATCGGCCAAGAATGCGCTGGTCGGCCCGGTTGAATATGGTAACGATTATTACATACAACAGGAAGATTTGCGGAGCAACCGGCCAGCCATCAGCCAGATCTATGATGCCTATGTGAAGCGTTGTTTTAAGAACGGGGCAATGGATTTTGATGACCTGTTGTTGAAATTTTATGAATTATTAAAAACATTTCCTGAAAGCCTGAGCAAATATCAACATAAGTTCAGGTATATTTTAATTGATGAATACCAGGACACCAACCCTGCACAGTACGAAATAATAAAATTGTTGGGCGCCATGCATGAAAATGTTTGCGTAGTCGGTGATGATGCCCAAAGCATTTATAGTTTTCGGGGCGCCACTATCCAGAATATTTTACAGTTCCAGAAAGATTATGAAGAAGTGAAAGTGGTCAAGCTGGAACAAAACTATCGCAGCACACAAAGCATTTTACACACAGCCAACGAGGTTATTAAAAAAAATAAAGGCCAGATACCAAAAAACCTTTGGACAGAGAATGCAGAAGGTGAAAAGATCCGCATCGTAAGAACAATGACCGATAATGAAGAGGGGAAATTTGTGGCCGATACCATACAGGAACAAAAGCTGCGTAATCATTTTTACAACAGGGACTTTGCTGTTCTTTACCGGACGAATGCGCAGAGCCGCGCATTTGAAGAAGCTTTGCGGCGAATGGGTATAGCGTATACTATTTACGGCGGAATTAGCTTTTACCAGCGCAAAGAGATCAAAGATTATATTGCTTATTTAAGGATCACGATGAATCCAAAAGATGAAGAAGCGCTGAAACGAGTCATCAATTATCCTACAAGAGGTATTGGCAAAACATCCATCGATAAAGCCGTACTTTTCGCCAATGAAAATAACATCAGCATGTGGGAAGTGCTGGAAAAGGCAAAAACTTTTGGCTTTAAAGCGGGGACCCTGGAAGCGATCGATGGTTTTGTTACGATGATAAAAAGCTTTCAAAGCATGCTGCAAAAACATAATGCTTATGAAGTAGCCTTTCACATCGGTAAACAAACAAATTTTGTAAAAGAACTTTTTAACGACAAAAGCACGGAAGGTGTCGCACGCTATGAAAATATCCAGGAATTACTAAACTCTATAAAGGAATGGATCGAAAGCCCGGATAATGAAGAAGGCGAGCTGGTTGACAAAAGTCTCGGCAGCTATTTACAACAGATCACTTTATTAACTGATGCTGATGAAAAAGATCCGAATGCAGATACGGTAAAACTTATGACCATACATGCGGCAAAAGGGCTTGAATTTTCCGTGGTTTTTGTTGCTGGTTTAGAAGAAATGCTTTTTCCAAATGCACTTAGCATAAATACAAGAGAAGAATTAGAAGAAGAAAGAAGATTGTTTTATGTTGCCATTACAAGAGCCAAGAAAAGGTTGTGGATCACTTATGCAAACACACGTTATCGCTTTGGTTCATTGGTGCAAAATGAACCAAGCCGGTTCATGGAAGAATTACCTGAAAATTTTATTGACAAAAGTTTTGCCGGCGGCGGTGCAAAAAACCAGGGAACAGGTTATGGAAGCGGGACAGCATTTGAAAGAATGAGAGGTTGGGGTGGCAGAGAAGCAAATAGCAATTGGCAATCGGCAAAAGGCAAAAGCGAAACGCCTTCCTATTTAGCGCCAAAAACAAATGTCCAAAAAGTTATTGAGCATGTTCCTTCCGCAGATTTTAAAGCCAGTGATATTTCTAATTTACAGGTAGGGCAAAAAGTGGAGCATCAGAAATTTGGCTTTGGAGAGGTAATTAAAAAAGAAGGGGCATCACATAACCCGATAGCGACAATCAAATTTGAGAATAACGGAGAGAAAAAGATCATGCTGAACTATGCCAAATTGAGGATCATTGAAGACTAATCCCACTCAGTGTCTCACCAATATTTATCTTATTTACGGCACGATATTTTATGGTAAAATCATAAACCTTAAAATAAAAAAATTATGCAAAGAAAATTATTAAGCCTTCTATTTGCTGCTGCAGCATATGGAATTTACAGGTACACGAAGATGACACCTGAACAAAAAAGCGATCTGAAAAGAAGAGGAAAAGAATTCCTGAATAAGAACATGGGATTTGAAGATATAAACGGTAGAAAAACTACTGCTGTTCCTGTAAACCAATCAAACGATTATTGATAAAAATCTTAATGACATTAAAGAGTTGCAGCTGCAACTCTTTTTTATTGCCCGGGATGGTAATTTCTTTCCACGTTTTTCATCACATCTTCTTTGTAAAACAATACGTCTTTAAATTGACCCTGGCTATACATCATCCCCTGGTCAAAAAAATGTTTCGAGTTCTCATTTCCGCTTTGCCCACCGGCTAATAACGACTTTGCTTTGATCTTCTTTCCTCCGGGGGAGTCCGCCAAATGGCGGACAAATTCAACAGCACAAATAAAGCTGTTACCATTTACGCCGTATCTTTTTTTAGTACCTGGAAAACTGCGGCTTGTATATGATGGCAACATCCCCCAGATAGAAGAAACAAATCCAACGGGGATACTTTCTTTATTATCATCAAATTTATTATCAATATCAGCCGATATTCTTTGAAACCGGTTGATCTCTCCCCATTCAATCTGCCATCGGCCATATTTAGTTTTCAGATCATTTATTGCTGCTGATAATGGCTGCAATAATTCTTCAGGTTTTGCATTTGCTGCAAAATATTTTGCTTTCTCAACCTGGTCGGCCTCTTCATCTTCGATAATTTTTGTTCTGAATATTGCCGGCAGAATTTTCTGACCCCATTCAATTGCCAGCGTGGTGGCAATCGAGTTTTCGCCGCAACGGAAGTCCCAGGTTCTTAACATCGATATAGCTTCGTAAAGCTTATTGTACAGCGTATCATT
>DASVAM010000221.1:0-7082 GCA_036376375.1 Chitinophagaceae bacterium | reverse complement strand
CGTAATTTTTCTTGACATGTCCCCATTGGCCACAGCGATCGCAACGTCCGCAATATTTCGCACCTGTGCCGTTAGGTTACCAGCCATTTGATTCACAGAATCAGTTAAGTCTTTCCATGTACCACCAACGCCTGGCACATTTGCTTGTCCACCCAGTTTGCCATCAGTACCAACTTCTCTTGCAACACGCGTTACTTCTGATGCAAAAGCACGGAGCTGCTCCACCATCGTATTAATGGTATTTTTTAATTCAAGAATCTCACCTTTAACGTCCACTTCGATTTTTCTTGACAAGTCTCCATTGGCCACTGCCGTCGTTACTTCTGCAATATTTCTTACTTGTGACGTGAGATTCGATGCCATCTTATTTACCGAGTCCGTCAAATCTTTCCAAAGGCCTTCCACACCCGGCACATCAGCTTGTCCACCCAACATGCCTTCACTACCAACTTCACGGGCAACACGGAATACCTCTGATCCAAAAGAGTTCAACTGGTCCACCATCGTATTGATCGTATTCTTCAATTCAAGAATCTCACCTTTAACGTCCACCGTAATTTTTCTTGATAAGTCGCCTTTTGCTACGGCCGTTGTCACTTCTGCGATATTTCTCACCTGTGCAGTAAGATTCGATCCCATCTGGTTAACTGAATCAGTCAGGTCTTTCCATGTACCACCCACACCCTGCACTTTTGCCTGGCCACCAAGCTTACCCTCTGTACCTACCTCCAATGCAACACGCGTTACCTCAGATGCAAAGGAGTTCAACTGATCCACCATGGTATTGATCGTATTCTTTAATTCAAGAATTTCACCAGCCACATTCACGGTAATTTTTTTAGAAAGGTCCCCCGTCGCAACCGCGGTCGTTACATCTGCAATGTTTCTTACCTGGGCGGTAAGATTCGATGCCATTTGATTTACAGATTCTGTCAAATCTTTCCATGTACCTCCCACGTCCTGCACTTTTGCCTGGCCACCTAATTTTCCTTCTGTGCCTACTTCCAGGGCAACACGGGTTACCTCGGATGCAAACGAGTTCAACTGGTCCACCATCGTGTTGATGGTATCTTTTAATTCGAGGATCTCTCCTTTTACATCTACCGTGATCTTTCTTGATAAGTCACCTTTTGCAACGGCCGTTGTTACCTCGGCAATGTTCCTTACCTGTGCGGTAAGATTACCGGCCATTTGGTTTACTGAATCGGTTAAGTCTTTCCACACACCACCAATTCCTTTTACAGTCGCTTGTCCGCCCAGTTTTCCTTCACTGCCAACTTCTCTTGCCACACGTGTTACCTCGACAGAGAATGAATTCAACTGGTCAACCATCGTATTGATCGTATTTTTTAATTCAAGGATCTCTCCTTTTACGTCCACGGTGATCTTTCTTGATAGGTCGCCCCGCGCAACCGCTGTCGTTACTTCCGCAATATTTCTTACCTGGCCTGTAAGATTGGAAGCCATTTGGTTCACCGAATCGGTTAGGTCTTTCCAGGTACCACCGATTCCCTTTACTTCTGCCTGGCCACCTAATTTCCCTTCGGTACCAACTTCTCTTGCTACCCGGGTTACCTCCGATGAAAATGAATTCAACTGGTCAACCAGGTTATTGATCGTATTTTTTAATTCAAGAATTTCTCCCTGCACATCCACCGTGATCTTTTTTCTTAAATCACCTTTTGCAACAGCCGTTGTCACTTCCGCAATATTTCGTACCTGTGCCGTAAGATTACCGGCCATTTGATTTACTGAATCGGTAAGGTCTTTCCAGACACCCGCAACACCTTTTACCTTTGCCTGCCCTCCCAATTTTCCTTCGCTACCTACTTCACGTGCCACACGGGTTACTTCCATTGAAAACAAGTTCAATTGTTTTACCATGTCATTCACTTCGGCGGCAATCTTCGCAAATTCACCCTGTAAAACGTGGTCACCGATTTTCAATGGCATTTCCTGCGAAAGGTTCCCTTTAGCGACAGAACTAATAACGTGTGCTATTTCAATGGTCGGGTGTACCAGATCGGATATCAAACTATTGATTGAATCAACACCGGAAGCCCAGGAACCTTTGGCAAAGCGGGGCAATTCAACACGGTGATTTAAATGTCCTTTCAGCCCGATCGTTTTACGGGCTTTTGTCAACTCTTCAACCAGGGCTTCATTTAATTGAATAATTCCATTAAGTGTATCACAGATCTTACCGCTAATACCTAATTTATCCGCCGGCATGCGAACACTGAAATTTCCCTCCTTTACTTCCAGTAATAATTTCAACAATTCATAATTATCAATCTCATCGACAGCCCCGCTTTTGCCATTTTTATTATGTTTATCTCCTTTACCATTTGTTTTAGCAGTTATAATGGGCGTCGGCACGTCAAGCGTTATATTATCGGCAGAAGATGCAGTACCTGCCTTAGAAGTCTTGGAGTTTCTTTTCATACTATATTTTTAAAAACTGAGATGGAAAATTGTAACCAACAATAATTTCTCTAATTTCAGCCGCTCAATTAGGGAAATTCCTATCTTAGGAATGCAGATCATTCATTATCTAAAAATTTGTGCCACAAAAAGTAATCACCAGCCGGGACCAGCCTTCCAAATTCATCCTGATTGGTGAAGATGATGCGGATGACCAGGAAATGCTGAAAGAGGTGTTCACATCAATAGACGCCTCTTTTGTACTATTTTTTGTAGATAACGGAAAGGAAGTGTTGTCCGCCCTGGAAAAATTAAAGGATGAACAGTTACCCTGCCTGATTCTTCTTGATTACAACATGCCCGGCCTCAATGGTGCAGATATTTTATGTGAACTGGGTACAAATGAACGGTATAAGAACATACCCAGGATTGTCTGGAGCACGGCAGGTTCAGAAAAATTCAGAAATAGATGCCTGGAACTCGGGGCGACTGATTACGTCATTAAACCGAATAATATGGCAGGACTGGAGGAAGCTGCCCGTTACATATTATCCATTTGTCATGTTTAGGGTATGGTTTCCCTTCTATTTTATTGAAAAGCATTATTTAAAATCTGTAAGGAGATGGGTTTTTCCCACACCATGATATTCTTATTTGGTGAGGTAAAACTTGATTTAGATTGGTGGGCACTGATCAAGAAGATGTTCAAATGGGGATTTTTTTCTACAATCTGGTCCACATATTTCCATCCCTGACCATCCGGTAAATTATTATCCAAAAATAAAATATCGGGCTTTACTTCATCAATAAGAAAAAGCCCGTTCTGAAGGTTATAAGCTACGAATACCTCATATTCCTTACGGCCAAAATATCCCTTCATTATCAGACAAAAATCGACTTCATCATCAATTATGAGGATCTTTCTTTTCATTTAGGAAAATGCAATTACACGTTTGGTTGTTTTAGTTTTCACAAACTCACCGAAAATAATCCGGAGTTCGGGTGAATTACTCAACAAATACCAGCCCAATAAAAATAAAACAAAATATAAGAGACCATTTCAGGCATCAGGAATACTAAAAAGAGTCAAATAATTCCACTGTTTTACCAATAAATTCTTAAATGCGGATAACCGGTATGGTACTAAAAAATAGCAATTGGATATAGGAATTGTTTTTGCTATGTATGAAATCACCATTTTTTCCCATTTAAAGGTTTTTAATGCCGGGCCTGAGTAAATACAAAATCGCAGTTATTGAAGATGATGAGGACGACTATCTCATCATCAAAGATTATATATCGGATATTGAAGGAAGGTCCTTCACTGTCGATTGGTTCCAGGATTATAATTCCGGAATCGAAGCGATCAAATCCAGAGATTATCATCTTTACTTTGTTGATTATTTTTTAGGTCATAAAACCGGGCTGGATCTTCTTGATGCCGCTGCCGAATTGAATTGCGATCAACCCATCATCCTGCTGACGGGCTTAGGTAATAAAGCCATTGACATAAAAGCAATGGAGAGGGGAGCTACTGATTACCTTGTAAAAAATGACCTGAGTACTGAAAAATTAGAGCGCTGCATTCGGTATTCACTTGAAAGATCAAATTTTCTTAAAGAACTAAAAGCAAGGGAAGCAAAATATCGTACCCTCTTTGAAAGTTCGAAAGATGCCGTTTTTATAACAGACGATGACCTCAATTTCAGTGAGGTGAATCACGCGGCTGTTCAATTATTAGGTTATTCAGAAAATGAGCTTGTAGGCCGTAATCTTCGGGAATTTATTTCTGAACACCATTTAAACGGGCGGCTGAAACCGCTCAATGAAAAAAGCGGAATTGAATCGAATGAAATAAAGATCATCAATAACAGTAACGAAACAAGAGAGTGTCTGCTTTCGCTGGCTCCGCAACGTCAGGCTGATGATGAAACATTTATGATCCATGGGATCATTCATGATATCACAAATATCAAGAAGGCAGAATTGGCTAATCTGCAATCGGAAAAGCTTGCCGCCAATGAAAGACTGATCCGTATGCTGGCTCACGAAATCCGGAACCCGCTTAACAATATCATATTATCCATCGAACAGCTGCTTCCCACAGAAAAGGACGAGCTGTCAAAAAGCTTTATGGATATTATCCAAAGAAATTCTTTACGGATCAATAATATCATTACCGAACTGCTTAATGTTGCTAAACCGTCCGAATTAGTCCTCGTTGAACATTCTTTGCAAGGGATCCTTGATGAAAGTCTTGCGAATACTAAAGACAGGTTAACACTTCACAATATTCAAGTCAAAAAGAATTATCCTGATCATCCACTTATTGTGAAAGCTGATAAAGGGAAACTCGTGATCGCTTTTACAAATATTATCATTAATGCTATTGAGGCAATGAATATGAATGGTGTGCTTAACATAAGTATCACCGCATCCGAAAACAGCTTCGAAGTTTGCATCAAAGACAACGGGAAAGGAATTTCAAGGGAAAACCTGGTCCGGTTGTTTGAGCCATTTTTTACAATGAAAAAAAATGGAATTGGTCTTGGGCTGACGGTTTCTTATTCCATTTTACAATCCCATAACGCCAGGATCAAAGCGATGAGTAAAGAAAATGAAGGCACCGAATTCCAGATCAGCTTCAGAAAATAAGCTACGCATTCAGCGATTTCAATGCTTTATCAATTGAATTGGACTCCTTCAATACCGGTGAAAAAAGATCGCCCTTCCTATTAATACGCTGCAAGGTATTTTTGATCGTGAATTGGTGAGGGCTTAGTTTGTGATTGACCTCCTTCCATTCAAGTGGCGTAGATACCGATGCGCCGGGCACAGGTCGTATACTGTAAACGGATGCCAGTGTTTGCCCCTCACTATTCTGTAAATAATCAACATATATTTTCGGGCCTCGTTTGCTCAACGATCTTTCGAGCGTAGTTATAGCAGGAACCTGTTCCTGCACCAGTGAAGCGATAACATGCGCAAAATCTCTAACCAAAGTATATTCATATTTATTTTTTAATGGAACATAAACATGAAGACCAGAAGCACCCGAAGTCTTACAATAGGAGCTTACCCCTGCTTTATCCAATACCATTTTTGTCGCAAGCGCCGTATCAACCACTTCTGTAAATTTATTTTTGTCGGAGGGATCAATATCAATCACCATCCATGTTGGATGGCCTTGTTTCTTTGTAGTACTATTCCATGGATTGATTTCTATGCACCCAAGATTTGCTACGTAAAGTAATGTTGCCTTATTATTACATACTATATAGTCAATTATTTTATTGTTGCTTTCACTCTTAACTTTAAACACATCTACAAAAGAAGGGGCATTCTCCCCCGCATCTTTATGATAAAAGCCCTTATCATTGATCCCGTTCGGATTCCGCTTTAGTGAGAGGCATCTTCCCTTCAGGTGAGGAAGGATATGATCGGCCACCTTATCATAATAATCAATCATATCGCCTTTGGTAAATCCATCTGCCGGCCAATAGATCTTCTTACGATTCGTTATTGTGATAAGATATTTCCCAACTTTTATCTCTGATTTTTCTTTTGTAGCCATTTCGTCAATTAAAACTATGATGCTTTTCTTTTTTCAGAAAGACTTGCTTTTAATTGTTCCATCAGGTCTTTCGTTTTTGAATGTACCACTTTCATTGGGGTGAAAGGAACGGTTTTTCCTTTCGATTTTGCTTTAATAATCTTTAATAACCGTTCACTGTAGTCGTCACGGTATTTTTTAATATCAAAGGGTCCTGATAATTGATTGATCAGCGAAACCGCCATTTTCAATTCGTCGGGTTTACTTTTTGCCGAAGGCAAATCTAACTCATCGGTCGAACGAATTTCTTCAGCAAACCGGATACGATTTAATATAATAACATCTTCCCTGGCTTTAATAATACAAAGATGCTCACGATCACGCATAACAAATAATGCCACACCGGCTTTCCCGGTTTTTCTAAACGCATCACGTAACAAAGCATAAGCCCGCACACCTGTTTTCTCCGGCTGCAGGTAATAAGGCTGCTCAAAATACATACTATCTATCTCCGTTTCGTCAACAAAATGCTTGATCTCTATATGTTTTGTCTTCTCCGGACTCGCTTTCTCAAAATCCGTCTTATCAAGTACGACATACCGGTCATTCATAAAATACCCGCGAACAATATTTTCCCAGGGAACTTCCTTTCCAGTTTTCTCATTTACCCGTTTGAACTTGATATTAGAATGATCTTTACTATCCAGCATATCAAGATCCAGGGTACTATCCTGAACCGCGCTGAATAATTTGATAGGAATGTTTACGAGGCCAAATCCTAATGAACCTGTCCAAATCGCTCTCATTTTTTTATATTAATTGCTGAGAAAAACATGCCAGTTCAACAAGCAATTTGCAACTGACAATAGGCAAAACCTGCTGTTTAAAGATTTTTTTGCAAGTTGCCGATTGCTCATTGCTTTTATCCATTAATAATCTCGCCACCATTTGGATGAATAAATTGCCCGGTGATATAACTTCCATCATCTGATGCCAGGAAAAGGTAGGCAGGCGCAATTTCGGCTGGTTCACCCGCTCTTCCCATAGGGACATCGCTCCCAAATTCCGCCACTTTTGTTGGAGGAAAACTTGATACAATCAGTGG
>DASVAM010000219.1:0-11821 GCA_036376375.1 Chitinophagaceae bacterium | reverse complement strand
GAACCTAATATGCAATTTTAATTTTTTTCTAATATGCCTTTAATTGATTTCTAATCTCAACCGGTTAGTTTTATCGCTAATGGCATAAGCAGTTTAGTTAGTTTAAGATTATTAAAAATGTTTTTCTCTAGTGCAGTTTTTAAATTTTGGCGGTGACGCCAGGAGATTCTGCGAAAGCAGAAAATGGTGAAAAGGAGCAAATCGTTAAGTTGCTCCTTTTCTATTGAATAGTGCACGATAAAAGGATAAAAAGGAGAGAAGCAATGATTTGTTGGCACTTTCAATCAATGAAACACCTAAGAAGCTCAGTAGTTATTTCAAAATGTTTTCCTGAAGTATATAAGCTGCAGCGCCCGTCAGATAACCAATCAGCGCAAGCAGGCTGATCTTCTTCAGATACCAAAAGAAACTAATTTTCTCCATGCCCATGGCCGCGACTCCCGCAGCAGAGCCAATAATTAAAATGCTTCCTCCGGTTCCGGTTGAATATGCCAGAAACTCCCAGAATGAATGATCTGTCGGATATTGATTCAGATCGTACATTCCCTGAACACCTGCAACCAAAGGAACGTTGTCCACTATAGCAGACAGTAAACCCAGCGCAAGCACAATCACCTTTTCGTTTGGAATAGCAGCAGACATCTTTTCGGCTGCTGAATTCAGTATTCCGGTTGATTGCAGGCACGCTACCGCTAATAATATTCCAAGGAAAAATAGGATACTAGGTGTGTCGATTTTTCGCAAGGCGTGGCTCACCGATAAGACACCCTTTTCACTTTCGTCTTTGTTGCCATGCATAATTTCCGTAATGATCCAAAGAATGCCAAGCCCTATGATAATACCCATATAGGGAGGCAGATTTGTGGTTGTTTTAAAAACCGGAACTAATAACAAAATTGAAAGCCCGGTAACAAGGACGATGTATTGTTGTCCCGACGAAAGTTCAGACAGCTTATTGGTATCCTGCTGTTCTGGTCTGGCTGCTGAGCCAGTCATTCTCCTTGAAACAAAGATTAACGGTATTATTAAACAAACCAGGCTTGGAAGAAATAAGCTAATGATGATGTTTCCTGCCGTTACCTGACCTCCGATCCAAAGCATGGTTGTTGTAACGTCACCGATGGGCGACCAGGCACCACCTGCATTAGAAGCGATCACAACAATGCCGGTAAAGAGCAACCTGTCCTGATGGTCATCTATCAATTTCCTGATCAACGTTACCATTACAATAGTCGTTGTGAGGTTGTCGATTATGGGTGACAGGAAAAAACTAATAATAGATATGATCCAAAGAAGTTTACGTTTATTGGTCTGCGTAATTTTGGCCGATATAATGTTAAAGCCATCATGTACATCGATCAATTCTACGATCGTCATAGCTCCCAACAAAAAAAACAGGATCTCGGAAATCTCTCCCAGATGTTCTCTCAGCTGATGAGTTACAACTTCTTTGTCGCCAACCATCGAAACATAAACTGTCCAGCATAAAACACCTGTCACCAAAGCCAATGCTGCCTTATTGACTTTAATTCCATGCTCCAGGGTTATGGCCAAATAGCCAAGAATAAAAATGGCCAGAATAGCAATGATCATAAATAATGAAATGAATTTGCAATTAGTATCCTACAAATGTATAAAAGTAAATAGTAAGGATTTTATAATAACGGCGAAATTCGTATCAGATATGGGAACTGTCGTTTTTTCTGCAATATATTTCTCGACACTTCTCTAATTGATAAAAATCTTATTAAAATACTGGCGTGTTCGTTTTTTTATATTCTGTATCGGAATATGATCTATAAAATATCATCCAGAAAAAGCAAAAAAATAATTTCTATCTTTGTTCCTCATGTTTAAAAAATGCGCCATAGTATGTTTCCTTATGACTGCACTTGTGGTCATGCAAGCGCATAATTTTATCCCACACCAGCATAATTCGGGCATTGATGTAGGGCATCATCATGACCATGGAGATGAAGAAGATGACCACGATTCGCCCTTTACTGATCTTACTCATCATGCAGATTTCGGGAAGATAATTGTCAAGCCGCAAACGATAACCGGACCCGGGCAGCCCGTTTTTAATACCGAACGTTTCGCTGACCTGTTCAATGAACTGATCTCATTTGAAAATTTAACTGAGTATCATCCACCAGACAGCGATACTCCGTTGCATCTTATTTTTTTTACACATAGTCTCCCTGAAAGGGCTCCTCCTGCTCTCTAATCTCGTTGCAAAGCAGACAGCGTCAGTCTGCGTTAATCATCAAAGCTGATCACGTTACAAAGGTTATGCAGTTGCATTTCCACAAACCCCATTTATAATGAAAAAATACTGGTTTGCGTTTTTACTCGCAACGATTTTTATCGGATGTACGAGTACTAACGAATCAAAAAAAGACACTGAAGAATTAGAAGCCCTTTCATACACCCTTTATACGGGCACATCAGAACTATTTGTTGAGTTTAAACCTTTAATCGTCGGACAGGTTTCCAGGCTTGCCGCCCATTTGACGAAATTGGGCGAGAACTTTTTGCCTTATACGGAAGGAGCCGTGACTGTGACCTTGATCCAAAACGGAAAGGACCTGAAACATTCGGCTGATACACCTTCTTCTCCCGGAATCTTTCGTTTGGCCTTACAACCGGCACAAGCGGGTATTGGCAAATTAGTTTTTGATATACAGACAAAAGAGTTCACCGATCAGATCACTATTGATAGTGTAGAAGTGTATGCCGATGAGAAAGCTGCTATTGCAGCACAGCCGGCAGAATCTGGCGGCAGCGATATTTCATATCTGAAAGAGCAGGCATGGACAGTTGAGTTCGCCAATGCGCCAGTGATGAAAGAAACCATGTTTGATGTGATCAAAACAACAGGTGAAATTCAATCTGCTCCCGGGGATGAAGTAACCATTGCTGCTAAGTCAAATGGTATCGTGAAATTTATTGGGACAAATAATGTTATTGGCTCTACTGTTCGATCTGGTCAAACATTGTTTACTGTAACGGGCGGCGAGATCCCATTTGAAAATGTGGAGGCCGCAAAACAAGCTGCAAAAGCGGAATTAAATACCGCCAAATCAGAATATGAAAGAGCCAATGAGTTGATAAAGGATAAACTGATCACACAAGCCGATTATCAAAATGCCAAACTTCGTTACGAGCAGGCACAAATAACCTTGAATAACCTTGGACGGAACTACGGTGGAGGAAAAGCTCTTTCATCTCCTATTAATGGGTTTATCAAAAGCATTATGGTAAGTGAGGGTCAATTTGTAGCAGCCGGGCAACCGCTTGCCACTGTAACAAAGAATCAACGTATCATTTTAAAAGCGGATGTTTCGCTAAAAGATGCAAATAAGATTAACAGCATTAAGGAAGCAACTTTCACGATCATTCAAAGCAAGCAGACCTTCAATACAAAAGAGCTAAATGGAAAGCTATTAGCTGTTGGAAAAACGACAGCGGCGAATTCACCATTTATTCCAGTTCAATTTCAGATTGACAGCAAGCCCGGCATGTTGCCAGGTTCATTTGCAGAAGTGTATTTAAAAACAACACCTATTAATGATGCAATGGTGATACCTGTCTCTGCTTTAGTTGAGGAACAAGGTATATACTATGCATATGTTCAAACGGAAGGAGAAAGTTTTCAAAAAAGAGAATTGAAATTGGGCGCTAATGATGGGGAAAAAGTACAGGTGCTTTCAGGACTCTCGGAAGGCGAAAGAGTAGTTACTAAAGGAGCATATCAAATTAAATTATCGCAGGCAAGCGGAACTATGCCGGCTCATGGACATGAGCACTAAAATTAAGAATCATGTTAAACAGAATCATACAATTTTCATTACATAATCGCCTGCTGGTTATCGCTGCATCTTTTTTTCTCATGCTAATAGGAGGATATACTGCTTCACGAATGGAAGTGGATGTGTTTCCTGATCTCACAGCGCCAACGGTTGTGGTATTGACAGAAGCACATGGTATGGCACCCGAAGAAGTAGAAAGGTTAGTTACATTCCCAGTAGAAACTGCGGTGAATGGAGCCGGTAATGTAAGAAGAGTTCGTTCATCATCATCAGCTGGCATTTCTATTGTGTGGGTTGAGTTTGAATGGGGAACAGAAATCTACAAAGCAAGACAGATAGTAAGCGAAAAGATCAGCATCGTTGCGAACCAACTGCCATTCGGGGTCAATGCCCCGGTGATGGCACCTCAATCTTCCATCATGGGAGAAATCATGCTGATCAGTGTCACAGGATCGGCCACTGGCAGAATGGATATAAGAACAATTGCTGATTGGAATATCCGTCCATTACTCTTGTCAACTGGAGGTGTGTCACAGGTGGTTGTTATTGGTGGAGAGTATAAACAATTCCAGATACTTGCATCGCCACAAAAGATGAATTACTACAAGATTTCATTAAATGAATTACTCAAGGCGTCAGAGGAGGCAAATAGAAATGCGGCGGGTGGTTTTATGAGTGAATACAGCAATGAATATATCGTCAGGGGCATTGGCAGAACAAGCGAC
Organism: Chitinophagaceae bacterium; assembly: GCA_036376375.1. Taxonomy (GTDB): domain Bacteria; phylum Bacteroidota; class Bacteroidia; order Chitinophagales; family Chitinophagaceae; genus VBAS01. Next base: position 7,284 of record DASVAM010000219.1, on the reverse strand, counting down.
CTGAATGAGTTAGGAAGATCGGTGATCAAAAATGTGAACGGTATTCCAATAAAGATCGGAGATGTTGCAGAGATCAGGATCGGTTCCGCCATTAAGATCGGTGATGGGTCATTAAAAGGAAACCCCGCTGTGATAATGACAGTCATGAAACAACCAGGGATAAATACGCTGGAACTAACTGATAAAATTGATAGCGTTTTGATCGATCTGAAAAAAACGCTTCCAGGTGATATAGAGATCAACACTAAAATTTTCAGGCAGGCTGACTTTATTAATGCCTCTATTGGCAATATTCAAAAAACATTGTGGGAGGGTTCATTATTTGTTATCATTATTCTTTTCCTGTTCCTGGTCAACTGGAGACCCACTGTGATATCGCTGGTTGCAATTCCAATTTCGCTTTTAACATCTATTCTTATTTTAAAATTGTTTGGTTATACAATTAACACAATGAGCCTTGGTGGGATGGCCATTGCTATTGGCGCTATTGTTGATGATGCGATCATAGATGTTGAAAATGTGTTCAGGCGGTTAAAACAAAACGTAACAAGACCTCCGGGTGAAAGAAAGAATGTGCTTGAAGTGATCTATCGTGCGTCAGTTGAAATAAGAACATCTATCATTAATGCAACCTTTATAATTATCGCAGCATTTGTTCCACTTTTCTTCTTGTCGGGAATGGAGGGAAGATTGTTAGCGCCTTTAGGTATCGCCTTCATTGTTTCTTTGTTTGCTTCTTTGATAGTTGCCATTACGATCACTCCGGTATTATGCAGTTATTTATTAACCGGGGAAAAGATGTTGCAAAGGCAACACAAGGAAAGTTGGCTGGTTCGTAAACTTAATACAGGTTATGAATTTGCTCTAAAAGGAGCAATGAAATTTAAAAAACCAATTATTGCCATTGCGGTCGCACTTTTCATTGGTGCGTTAATTCTGCTGGGGACATTAGGAAGGAGTTTTTTGCCGGAGTTCAATGAGGGCTCATTGGTTGTCAGCGCCACCAGCTTGCCGGGAATTTCATTGGACGAGAGCAATAAGATTGGCAGTGGTATAGAAAAAACTTTACTCACTATACCTGAAATTAAAACAACAACAAGAAGAACAGGAAGGGCAGAATTGGATGAACATGCGCAGGGCGTAAATGCTTCTGAGATCGATGCGCCTTTTATTTTGAAAGAGAGAAGCAGGGAAGAGTTCATGAAAGAAGTGAGACAAAAGTTAGCGGGAATTTCAGGTGCAAACATCACCATTGGCCAGCCTATCGGGCACAGGATAGACCATATGCTTTCCGGCACAAGAGCAAATATTGCTATTAAAATATTTGGTAACGAATTAAACACCTTGCATTCGATTTCAAACCAAATAAAAGATGCGATCGAAGGCACGAATGGACTGGTTGATCTCAGCGTAGAACCACAGATAGAAATACCCCAGGTGCAGATAAAAGCTAACAGAGATATGCTAAGCAGACACGGCATTACCATTGGTGAGTTTGCAGAGTTCACCGATGTTGCTTTTGCAGGTGAAAAAGTTTCAGAAGTATATGAAGGCAATAAGCGTTTTGACCTTGTACTTAGGTTTGATGAAAGCAACAGGGGCAATATGGATAAAATAAAAAATACTTTGATCGATACACATGATGGGCAGAAGATACCACTTAGTTATGTTGCTAATGTAGTATCAACTTCGGGTCCGAACACCATCAACAGGGAAAATGTGCAACGTAAAACCGTTGTTTCAGCAAATGTTGCAGGCAGAGATCAGAAAAGTGTTGTGGATGAGCTAAGGAAAAAGATAGAAACTAACATCAAATTACCAGAAGGTTATAGAATAGAATATGGAGGTCAATTTGAAGCAGAAGCAGAAGCGTCAAAAACATTGCTGGTTACTTCATTGCTTGCATTATTTGTTATTTTCTTTTTGCTGTACCAGGAATTTAAGAACATAAAAATTTCCACGATCATTTTACTCAATCTCCCGTTGGCTTTGATCGGTGGGGTACTAAGCGTATGGCTTACGTCAGGTATGTTAAGTATTCCTGCCATCATTGGATTTATTACGCTTTTCGGTATTGCAACAAGGAATGGTATTCTTCTGATCTCACATTATCAAACTTTAAGCAAAGAGGGTTTGTCTTTATATGACACGATCATCCAGGGATCAAGGGATCGGTTAAGCCCGATACTTATGACGGCGTTGACAGCAGGTCTGGCATTGATACCCTTAGCAATTGGAGGAGATCTGCCGGGAAATGAGATCCAAAGCCCGATGGCGAAAGTGATATTGGGTGGATTATTGAGTTCAACCTTGCTCAATCTGTTCGTGGTTCCTATAGTTTATTTTTTAGCAAACAGAAGAAAGTCAATAGTCAATAGTTAATAGTCAATTTTTACAAAAGCATTTCGTATGAAAAAATATTTTAACAATAAGTTTTCGCTTTTAAAATCACTCCACTTTCTGACTGCGCTACGTCGTTTCATTGGGGTCCCTGTTCTCTATTCACTATTCACCATTCTCCATTCACCGGTCATGGCTCAATCCGATGTGAGCAGGATTTTGAAAGAAGTCGAAATAAACAATCAATCTATCCAGGCAAACAAAAAGTATTGGGAAGCACGTCAGGTTGAATATAAAACAGGTTTGACGCCTTATGATCCGCAGGTAGAGTATGATTATCTTTTCGGCTCTCCGGCGATTGCCGGCAATCAAAAAGATTTTTCGGTAACCCAGCGGCTGGATTTCCCAACAGCATATAAAAGAAAAAAGGATCTGTCAAATACGCAGATAGCACAAACAGAGCTACAGCAAAAAGTTCACCGGCAGGATATTTTATTGGAAGCAAAACTGATCACCCTGCAGATCATTTACCTCAATAAAAAGGCAGAAGAGCTGAACAAAAGGTTGATCAATACTCAACAATTAGTTCAGGATTATCAAAAGAAACTGGATAAAGGGGATGTGATCATACTGGATGTAAATAAAGCAAAGCTTCAGCTGCTGAACATTACCAACGAAACAGCATTAATCAAGAATGAAATACAGGTTGCTACAACAAAGCTGACAGAATTAAACGGCGGATTGGCCATACAGGTTATGGACACAGTTTATCCTGTCACAGATGTTATTTCGGATTTTGAAGTTTTGGACAGTATGATTGAGGCGAACGATCCCATCTTGAAAGTTTACGAACAGGAAAAAGAAGTGATGGAGCGGCAAATAGCCCTGCAAAAATCATTGAACCTTCCTAAGATCGAAGCAGGGTATCACTCACAAGGAATTTTAGGGCAGAGTTATAAAGGCATTCATGCCGGTGTTACCATTCCACTTTGGGAAAACAAGAACAGGGTAAAAGCGGCAGAGGCAAATCTTAATTATGCTACAACAAATGCTAAAACACATATTATTGAGCACAGACTTGAAAACAAAGGCTATTACGATCAATTAGCGGTACGCGACAAGTCCATGCGGGAATATAAAGAGCTTTTGTCGACTCTTAATAACAGAGAATTGCTTAATAAAGCGTTGCGTCTTGGACAGATCACCATCATTCAGTATTTCTATGATGAAAGTTTTTATTTTAGTGCTTATGATAAATATCTCCAAATGGAATGGGAGTATCAGCAAGCAGTCGCCAGGTTGTATAAGTATCTGCTTTAAGTAATCTTCATCGTGATGCTGATGTGGGCAAAATTGATTGAAATAACTAATAGAAGATGATGGCATGAGCTATATAAAGACATTCTTTTCCAGGCAGTTTCTTTGGGAGATCATTCGCATCGTGGTGGTGGGTATTGCCAGCCTGTTATATTACCTGGATATAATTCCCTTGCCTGTTCTGGCTGCAGCGATGGCATTTGGCTTATACGCACTAATAAAAACCGCGGTCCTTGATCTGATCAGGGAAAGGAAGATCGGCACAGAGTTATTTATCACTATTGCCGTGGTTGTCTCAGTTCTTGGAAAAGAATATCTCGCAGGTTCAGTCGTGTTAATGATCATATTGATAGCAGAATATATTGCTGCAGCAAGTGGAGAAAGAGCAAGGGCATCCATAAAGCATTTAATTGGTGCCGTACCCCAAATTGCGGTCGTTAAAAAAAATGGAGGGGGACAAGAAGTTAATATTCGCGATCTAAGAATAGGGGATATCATTCTTGTAAAGGCGGGAGATACGATTCCGGTTATGGAAAAGTTAACGCTGGAAGTGCCACTGTAAATGAAGCACCGATCACTGGAGAAAGCGTACGTAAGGAAAAATCAAAAGGGAACGATGTGTTTGCAGGAACGATCCTGGAGAATGATGCGTTGGATATTGAAATGACGAAAGCAGGTACGGATACTGTTTTCTCACGAATTATTTCTCTTGTGAAAGAAGCTGAAAGCAGCCAGGCACCCATCGAAAAATTTACGGATATTAGCAGCAGCGGATATTTCAAAAATATGGCAGGCATCCTGCGATCAAAGCATTTGTTGAAGGTGTGACCGCTGCTCAATTGGCGCTATTACAGGCGCAGTTATTGTTTTAGGAGAAGGACAACCTACCGATATAACTTCGTGTGTAATTGCGATCATCACGGTAGCATTATTGCTAAAGTTTAAAAAAATACCTGAACCTTTGATAATACTTGTTGCCGCTTGTATCGGTCTGTTAATTAAAAACCTATAATAATACCTATCATGAGACGGCTAATAACTTTTCTATTTGTTGTTCTTACCATTGCTGCTTGTACTGAACAAGAGGCATCCGAGAACAAAGAAGGACATTCATCTTCAAAAACTAATGTTATTTCATGCCCACCCGGTAGTAAACTGGATATAGCAAAGATTGAACAAATAACAGGGATGAAGGGAGTAGAAAAGAATGGTGAATACAAGATAACTGTTCCCCAAAATGATCTGAATATTGTTGTGGATGGATTTAAAATTATTCCTCCAATGGGCTTGGGAAGCTGGGCAGCATTTACGCCTTGTGGAGATAGTGCAATGGTGATGGGTGATATAATTGTAACGGAAAATGATCTGGGTCCCGTACAGCAGGAGGTTATTCACCAGGGATTTTCAATTACGGCTATTCATAATCATTTTGTCCGCAACAGACCGAACGTAATGTATATGCATATTGACAGATCCGCTGACATAACTACTTTATCAAATGGTGTAAAAGCAATATTTGATAAGGTAAAAGAAACAAGAGGTAAAGATCCAAAGACGGAAAAAACTGACAGTGTGATCACTACTTTGAATATGGCGCTGTTGGATTCTGTGATCGGACATAAAGGAGAACGAAACAAAGGAGTTTATAAATACACGATCGGGAGACCCGATGTACAATTGCTTGAGCATGGAATACCGGTCAGCAGTTTCATGGGTTTCAATACATGGGCAGCATGGCAGGGTACATCGGAAAAAGCGGCAGTGTGCGGAGATTTTGCAATGTTGGAAAACGAAGTTGCTCCTGTAATTAAGGCATTGGTTGAAAATGGAATTGAAGTGGTAGCTGTACACAATCACATGGTTCATGAACAACCAAGAATATTCTTTTTGCACTATTGGGGAGTCGGAAATGCTGATAAATTAGTGAATGGACTGAAAGCTGCTTTAGTGCAAACCGGCAGGGGTGAGCAAGAGTCAACTAATGCTCATTAGTGAAATAAAATTTTGTTCTAATAGAATTATAGTTTTTTGCGCAGTATTTCGCCAGCTCCCTTTGCCCTTATTTCTATTTTTATAGCTGCTCCATTCTCTCCCGAATATTTACCATCGAATTGGAATTCATTTTTTCCCGCAACTAATAAAGGCAATGATCTATTAAGCTCAATTGTTTGAATTAATTGCCATTGACTGTTATAAAGCTTTATAGTCTTGCCATCGCAATACAAAATCTGCTTTTGCTTAAGATTTACCGGAATATTTAAAATATCCTGCTGATTGATAGCGATACTCAGGTCATTAAAGCTAACATCGGCATCGCTTTCTTTATTTGCTGGCATTGTGATAATAAATGAAAGCGTTTGGGCTTTCGCCGGATTGTTGAATTCATAAGTTGAAAACGTCGGTTCTCCGGGCTGTCTTATTTTTTGCTCATGCACGAAATAGGCGTTGTGAACAGGAGATAAGAAATATTCTCCATTCGTACCTGTCTCCAAATGAAATTCATTTTTGGTATCCTGCATTTTTTGTTTCTGCTGCTCTGTAAAAATTCCTTTTTGCCTTGCGGTCTCCCATCTTTTTATTGCAGCAAATATTTCATCCTTACGTCCATTCTTTTTCAGCGCTTCAATACTGGTTGACAAACCAAAACCTGCGTCAAATCCTGCACCGCGAGCCAGCATCCATTCAATATCCTCTAATGAAGTTTCAGGTTTCAAACTGAACCAGCCAAGCATAGAGGGCATCAGGTTGCGCCGATAGAATTGTTGATTCTTTAATCTTAATTGTAGTTGACTTTCCCTGAACCCGGCATACCATGGTTCACCCCAATTCATTCTTGTATAAATATGCCAGAAGTAATGACCGGGATTGCTTGCATCGTTGATCACTTTCCCTTTTAATTCTGGTTTCAAATCATCAAACCATGTTTTGGTAAATAGTTGTTTCCCATAATCACCCATGCCTTCACTCCAGCAACCTTCTAATCCGTCAAAAGATATTTGCATCAAACCTGTTTCATTAAACAATCTTGCAATTGTTTTTACCATTTCCTGGTCCAATTCATGATTACCTAAGAAAACCTGGTAAGGATGATCCATTAGTTTACCGATACTGTCATTAGCTGAATGTTTGGTTGCTTTTGTATTAAAAGCGCCCCGCTGGCAATTCAATAGTTTCCAGGGAGCGGAAGCGGATACTGAACTATAACGAATGATCTCATTTCCTACCACGACCGCTTTTAATGTATTATTCTCAAATTGGTTAAAGAAATCCGGCTCCCTGATTGCGATTTCCTTTACGGATTCATCAATATTTTCTGTGAGCATCGAATAACCAACTTTTGCCAATCGCTTATCGGGGATTGGGGTAACGTAAGGATCATTCGTTGTTATAAAATTTGAAAGAGTATGAATTCCAATTTTAATATTCTGAGTTTTTGCTTTTTCAACACAGGCTTTTAAACTATTCCAGTTGTCGGGAAATTCTTTACTATTTAGTTTGAAGTGGCCCCATGTTTCAAATGGGCCTTCATGATATAAATAATTCAAACCCGCCTGTTTGGTTACAGCAATTGCTTCTTCCAGGTTACTTTCCCCAAAGCTTGTTATGATGTAGGACTCGGTGGATTTT
>DASVAM010000218.1:0-3460 GCA_036376375.1 Chitinophagaceae bacterium | reverse complement strand
ACATTATTTTATGATGTCAGCAATGAAAAAGGCGGAGGACTATGTGATGGTCTTAAGATCGACAAGAAAGGAAATGTATTTGCTTCCGGGCCGGGCGGCATTTGGATATTTACCAAAGCCGGAAAACTGATCGGAAAAATTAAGATCAACGGAGTGTCCGCATCCAACTGTGCATTGACCCCGGACAATAAAACGTTATTCATTACTGCCAATCAATATTTACTGAGAGTAGAGATGAGATGAGTAAGTGCATATATGGACGAATTAGGAAACTTGCTTTATTAACCCGCTTAAGTTTCGTTTTCATTAACAATTCGCCTGGTCATCTCATCATTGAAAAGCTAAAGGAAAATTTCTCACAGTACTTGAAAGCTCCGGGATGATTTTTTGTAACTTTCTAAGCATTATAGTTGAAATGAAACCATTGCCCAAAATCGTTTTGCTATTCTTGCTCGCCTCTTTCTCTGAAACGCAGGGATTTGCTCAACCCAGTAATGCTTCAAATTATTGTCCATGGATATATAATATGTTGGGATCGGGCGGTTATTTTAAAAACGATACAGTTAAAATTTGTACAGGATCCATTCTTGGTGGAGGATTTAGCTATACTTTGTCAAACACTACCTACAGACTGGATAATGGCTTAATTACCTATACCAGCGATTCATTGGGAAGGATACATTTACCTCCCGTAACTTCAGCAGGACAGCATTGGTTTGACATTACAAAAGATGGTTGCACGGCCAGGGATAGTTTTTATATCTCTTATGTAGATCCTCCCAAGGTCGACCTCGGAAACGATACTATTTTATGCATGGGGGATAGCCTTGTACTCGATGCAGGTAACCCGGGCGCATCCTTTTTATGGAACGGTTCCAACAATACTAATCAAACCCACACTTTTGTGGTCAGGGATGCGGGTAAATACCGGGTAATGGTCATTATACCGGGCTGCGCTTCAAGTGATACTATTGAAGTAAACTATAAAGCGCTTTCAGAATTTTCGCTGGGCCTGGATAGACCAATTTGTGAAGGTGAAACAGTTTTGCTTTATCCGGGTAATATAGATGCCAGATATCTTTGGCAGGATGGATCTACAAATCCGGCATTTACTGTAACCGATCCCGGTACCTATTCAGTCAGAATAGAAGACGCATGCAGAACTTATTACGATACTATTATCTTCACAAGAAGTCAATGCAAGCTTTATATACCGAGTGCTTTCACTCCCAACAACGATGGGAAAAATGATGTATTTAAGGTTTTGGGTTACGAAAATCTTTCGTTATTCAATTTCAGAATTTATAACCGGTGGGGCGCCGAGGTATTTATTTCCACGATACCGGAAAAAGGATGGAACGGTCGTTCAAAAGGACAAGTTCAGCCAGCAGGAGTATATGTTTGGGTATTGGAATATAAAAAGAAAAACGGGCCTGAGGCGTTTTTGCAAAAAGGTACGGTTACATTAATCAGATAGATTCTTAAATGGAAAAAAACCGTTCTTTTCTCAATCGATGAGATGCCAGTTCAATTTTGTTGCTTTGCCAGCATCACATCCCAACTGTCTGTTCTAAAAGGTATAATTGGCAAACCTTCTTTATTGAAAACATTTGACATACCTGTATTGCTAAATGAAAACCTTACCGCTACGGGATTGCTTATTTGTTTACTGGAAACAACGATCCTGTCTTTTTCAATCTTTACATCCGCGGGTAAAAAGTTTTGGTCGGCTCCGGCAATAAGAAATTCTGTTGGAACTCCGTCGCCTTTTACCACAAAACCATTGGGAGCATTATCAAAATAGAGGATCACATTTCCTTTGCTTACTTCCATTTTCTTATACTTCGGGTTTTTATAAACCGGTACTGGTATTTTTTGTTTGTAGGTTTCTGCCAGGGCTATATTCGCTAAACGCAAACCCACATTTAACTTGTCTTTCGGATGCTGGTCCTTTACATTGTCAACAAGATCCGTGATCACTACCATACCGGTTTTAGGATAGGAAAGCGAAAGGGTTTGTTGTTCCATCAGTAATGCCGCTTCATAAGTATTCTCATAGGTATAGGGTGCGATCTGCACGTAATAGAAAGGAAAATCCTGTTCAAATTGTTTACGCCAGGCACCGATCATCCCGGTAAACATTTTTTCGTAAGCGTGGGCCCGCGGCGTATTGCCTTCACCCTGGTACCAGATAACACCTGCAATGGTGTAATTCGAGATGGGATAGATCATCGCATTATAAATATAGCCGGGCTTATTGGGACGATAAGTCACGTCTCTTATTTTCGTAGCGGCTTCTTTCATAACGGGATCGCTATCTATTACTTCAGCAGGTTCCCAGAGTTCCACCGGCGTTCCGCTCCATGCAGATTGAATTAGTCCGATAGGAACATTATTCAGATCAGTATGCAATTTTTTTCCAAAGAAATAACCCGCGGCGCTGAAGCGGCGTAATGTTTCTTCATTGCAGGACACCCACTCGCCTTCGCAATGATCCTGCGGATATTCAGAAGTTTTTTTGAATACCGTAAAGAAACGGATCTTGTCATTCTTACAATTGGGCAGTTCATCTTTTATCTGCTGGTTATTGCTCATTTCCATATTGGATTGACCGGAACAAATCCACACTTCTCCAATCAGAATATTTTCCAGCACAATTGTATTAAATCTTCCTTTGATAGTAATCGTATAAGGCCCTCCTGCGGGAGGCGTGCTGATCGTTGCTTTCCATTTACCGCTATTGAATGCAGTTACTGAATCAATTGTATTCTTCCACGAAGAAATGATAACAAATCGTTCCGTCGGACTTGCCCATCCCCATAATGTTGTCTGCGAGTTTTGCTGCAAAACCATATTGCTGCTCATAATAGGAGGGACCCGGATGACAGCGAACAATTTTGTTTGAAATGACAGGATGCTAAAATAGAAACAGAGCAAAACAAATTTCTTCATGGTGAATAGTTTTGGAATAATATCTGGCAAAAAGAAAAACCCGAATTTATAAAATGAATTTGAAACCAATCCAAAGATCATCCGTTGCGGCATTAAAAAATAATTATTGTCATCCGGATATTTTCGGTCATGGTCTTTGACTAAGGTTGCACAGAACAGAAAAGTTTTACGATCAATAAAGTGCATTTTCTTATCTTCCTTTCTTAAATCGCTATGCTAATGGACTTGCCCCGTTTCATAACTCCCATTACCGGCATAATATACTTCCTCTCTCTGCAATACCTTGTATCCTGCTCTTCTCTCAACTCCACATACAATAACGAACCAGCTGATAGCTCCGGTGTGGCTGTCCTGCTGGTGGATACGGATCATCCTTTGAGTTCGATAGATAAAAATGTTTATGGTCATTTCCTGGAACATATCAATCATTCGGTCGTGGATGGATTGTATGCCGAGCAGGTACAGGGACAGGGATTTGAGGGAAAAGATTTTGAATCCTACTGGAAGG
>DASVAM010000217.1:0-6083 GCA_036376375.1 Chitinophagaceae bacterium | reverse complement strand
TTCTCCGGCAAACCCATCATGTCCATAGATCAAATGGCCATTTGCGACGATGCCACTGCCTACTCCTGTGCCAAGTGTGATCATGATGAAATCCTTCATACCTTTTGCAGCGCCGTACATCATTTCCCCGATCGCCGCTGCGTTTGCATCATTCGTCAGCGTGACAGGTAATTGAAATTTATTGGAAATAAGCTTAGCTAATGGGATAATCCCTTCCCACGGCAGGTTCGGTGCATATTCGATCGTGCCGGTATAATAATTTCCATTAGGGGCGCCAACACCGATGCCTTTTATTCTGCCGGTACCTCCAACTTTCATGATGGTTTCGCCAACTACTTTATGTAACTCGTCAATGAATGTGTCGACGGTCTTATGTTTTTTTGTTGACATTTCTCCCGAAAACAAAACATTACCGTCCCGGTCCACGATTCCAAACTTAGTACCGGTACCGCCAATATCAATACCAATTGCAAGCGGTGTAACAGAAGCAGGTGTGACCTGTGCAGCTTTTTTTTTAGCCATTGAAATTATTTTTCTGCGTGCTATTTATTTTTGGTTACATCCAAGGCCCCTTCGGGAAATGTCTCCGATGAAGTAAGATCCTGGTCGGCGATCGTTTCAGAATCGATGCCCTGTTTTCTTAATATGCCTTTTACTGCAAAGCCAAAAATAGCGAGATATGCAAAACAAAGCACCGCAACCCAATACGATTGATGAATGCCGATGCCGACCACCTCAGGATTATTGGATTGAACATAATCAGCGATCTTACCCTGGATGGGAGGAATGATACCTCCGCCAAGGATCATCATGATAAGAAATGCTGAACCCTGCGTGGTGTATTTTCCCAAGCCCAGGATGGATAGATTGAAAATAGCGGGCCACATGATCGAGCAAAACAGCCCACCGCTCAAAAATGCATAGATCGCCACTTTACCCGTCGTGAATATTCCCAAAAGCATAGCTGCCAATCCCAGTAAAGAAAATATCAAAAGCGTTCTTGCGGGCCTGTCTTTACTAAGATAAAATGCACCCATTTGAATAAATACGCAAAGGATATAATAATACAAAGGACTTACATCATATTGTGAAATGGCGCTAACGGCCAATACAATTCCAAATGCCACCAGGGGCACCACGAACATCAATATTTGCTGGGTCGACTTCTTTAGATTGAAAACAGAGATCGCCCCGGTCCATCGTCCAATCATCAAGCTTCCCCAATACATGGAAATAAAAGGAGCAACTTCCGATGATTGGTATCCGCCGAAATCGGGTTGCTTCAATAGTTCAGCAAGGTTGCTTACGATCGTTACCTCAACACCCACGTAAACGAAAATACCCAACATACCCAACACCAATTGCGGGTAACGCATCGCGCCCCAGCCTTCGGGCTTTTTTCGTGCACTTAAGACTGAAACCAATAAGCCGGCGACAACAACTGCCAGCGCTCCTAACAACCATTTCATCCTGTAGGTTTCCAATTCATGTTTTTCAATATCGCTTAATGTTGCGGGATCCGTTTTATAACTATTAAATACAGGAACAAACATCACGATGAGTAATCCCGTCATAATTAAAAGAGAATACAAAGCTTTGTTGGCTTTCTCTGTTTTTTCAGTTGAAATACCTGCCGGCACTTTTTTAGAAAAATAAAAGAGTGCAGCAGCGCCGATGAATAATAAACCAACACAACTGTATAAAATGATAACCTTGCTGAGACTTAATGCAGCGATCTTCTCATCCGTAATAGCTGCCGTCGTTCCAAATAATGAAAATGCAACCACAATAGGACCGATCGTGGTTCCAAATGAGTTAACTCCACCGCCGAGATTTACACGGCTCATTCCTGTGGAAGGGTCGCCAAGGCTGATGGCGAAGGGTTGTGCTGCCGTTTGTTGCAACGAAAAACCGAGCGCCACGATGAACAAACCAGCCAGCATTCCTGCAAACGTGTTGGCATTTACCGCAATGATCATTGCGGCAGCGCCAATAGCTGAAAACAACAAACCATACACAATACTCTTCTTATAACCCCACTTGGCAACGAGGTCTTTTCCTCCAAAGGCTCCATACATGAAAAGCATTAATGCTCCAATATAATAGGCCGTATAAAATGCAAAATCCACCAGTTGGCTCTGAAACTGGTCAAGATTAAAATAGTGCTTACAAAAAGGAATGAATACGCTGTTGCCAGATGCAATAAATCCCCAGAAAAAAAATACCAGCACCAAAGTACTCAGTGCACCATAATTCGTCGGAATAAAACCTGTAGAAGGAGATGCTAAAGGTTTGGAAGGTCCCATTGCTGTTGCCATATGCAATCGTTTTAATATTTCGCGATGAAAGTAAACAATTTTTTATCAGCCGAAAGAGCTTTATTTTTTTGATCACAAAAAGATAGTTTTTGGAATATAGATTTGAAAAAATTCAGTTATGTTTATTTAAAATTCAGATTGATGACCACCCGAACAGCCAGTGCCACGGTAGCTGTGAATAGTATGCAAAGAAGCTATGTTTTTCCCCTGATCATTATTGGAGCTTTATTTTTTATCTTCGGTTTTGTAACATGGGCTAACAGCCAACTGATACCATATTTAAAAATTGCCTGCGAACTTAGCGACACACAATCTTTTCTTGTCGCTACCGCATTTTTTGCTGCTTATTTTATAATGGCCATTCCATCATCAGCAATTCTAAAATGGACGGGCTTTAAAAATGGAATGTCATTGGGGCTACTGGTGATGGCAGCAGGAGCATTGCTTTTTATACCGGCAGCAGGCTCACGCAGCTATTCCTTGTTTCTAACCGGCTTATTTATTATCGGGACGGGCCTGGCATTATTACAAACTGCCTCCAATCCGTATGTTACTGTACTTGGCCCGCTGGAAAGTGCGGCACAGCGAATAAGCATCATGGGTATTTGTAATAAAACAGCCGGCATCCTGGCCGTATTTATTCTTGGTAGCATTGTATTAAAAGATGTAGATGCGTTGAAGGCAAAGCTACTTACGTTATCTGCGGCAGAAAAAAGTGCAGCATTGGATTCGTTGGCGTCCCGGGTTGTTAATCCATATATCACAATTGCCATTGTTCTTACGCTGCTTGCAGTTGTTATTTATTTTCTGCATCTGCCGGAAATAAATGAAGAGGAAGAAAAAGATACTTTTCATCGAAAGGACAAGACGAGTGTGCTTCAATTTCCACACTTAGTACTTGGAGCAATCGCCATCTTCTTTTATGTAGGGGCCGAAGTGATCAGTTATGATACGTTTGCAGGCTTTGGGGAGGCGCTTGGATTCCCATTAGAAAAAGCTTCCACCTTTGCATCTTATACTGGTTATGGATTGTTACTGGGTTATGTTGTGGGTATTATTTGTATCCCGAAATATATTACGCAACGAACGGCGTTGACCGGGAGCGCCGTGCTCAGTATTATCCTTGTTTTATTGGCCATATTTACCAGTGGTATGACCGCAGTTGTTTGTTTTGCATTATTAGGCTTTTCAAATGCCGCAATGTGGCCGGCAATCTGGCCATTAGCGATTGATGGATTAGGAAGGTTCACAAAAATCGGCGCCGCACTTCTTATTATGGGAATTGTGGGTGGTGCAATTCTTCCGCCGCTATATGGGATGCTTTCAAAATCCTTTGATTCAAAACAAATGGGTTATTGGATATTGATACCCTGTTATCTTTATGTACTCTATTATTCTTTAAAAGGATATAAAACAGGCATGTAATTTCATGGAAATAATTCATGTATCAGCTGAATGTTATCCCGTAGCAAAAGCCGGCGGCTTGGGGGATGTTGTGGGCGCATTGCCAAAATACCAGAATAAGCTTGGACATGTGGCGAAGGTGGTCATGCCCATGTATCGCACAAAATTCTTATATAACAATGATTGGGAACTCGTGCACGAAGGAAGTCAATACCTCGGACCAAAATGGTTTCATTACAGTGTGATCAAAGAAAAAACAAACAAATTGGGCTTTGATATTTACCTCGTTGATATAAACGGGTTGCTTGATCGTGAAAAAGTATATGGCTACGACGACGATACAGAAAGATTCACTTCATTTCAGATCGCAGTTTGTGACTGGCTGAGTAAATGGCGGCATTTGCCCGATGTGATCCATGTTCATGACCATCACGCCGGTTTGATACCGTTCATGATGAAATACTGTTATGCTTTTAGATCATTGAGTGAAATACCCACGCTCCTGACAATTCATAACGGCCAGTACCAGGGTTGGATGGGTTGGGATAAAAATCATTATATACCCGCTTATGATAGCTGGAAATGGGGATTGCTTGACTGGAAAAAAATGATCAACCCATTGGCGTCTGCTGTTCGTTGTGCCTGGAAAGTAACAACTGTGAGCCAGAGCTATATGGATGAGTTGCGATACGCCGCCAATGGACTGGAAGATCTGTTTGAGTATGAAAAAGGAAAATGCGTGGGTATACTTAACGGGATCGACAACGAAATATGGGATCCCGAAACAGATGAATTCATCGTTAAGAACTATTCAGTCAATACTGTCGTGAAGGGCAAACAAAAAAATAAGAAAGAAATCTGCAAACAATTCAACCTCGATGAACAAAAACCATTATTTACGTTCATCGGAAGGTTAGTAGGAGAGAAGGCCGCTGACCTTTTACCAGATGCTATCAGCTCGTCAGTTTATCAGCACCA
Source organism: Chitinophagaceae bacterium (assembly GCA_036376375.1). GTDB lineage: Bacteria > Bacteroidota > Bacteroidia > Chitinophagales > Chitinophagaceae > VBAS01. The sequence goes on along the minus strand of DASVAM010000217.1, from coordinate 1,383 downwards.
TGGTAATTGCAGTTTTTTAATTCTTGGGTCCGGCGATCCCGCGGTTGAAGGTCAGCTGGAAAGTGTTAAACACCAGCTAAACGGGTATGTCAGCACGTATATTGGTTACAGTGAATCTTTAAGTCACCTGATCTACGCCGGTGCTGATTTTCTTCTGATGCCAAGTCGTGTGGAACCCTGTGGGTTAAACCAGATGTATGCACTGCGGTATGGAACAGTGCCGGTGGTCAGAAGTATTGGGGGCTTAAAAGATACGGTTGTTGACATGGGCGATGACAAAGGATTTGGCATTCGATTCAATGAAGCCAGTGTTTGGGATGTTACGTATTCCGTAGGCCGGGCAATAGATCTTTATTATCATCGAAACGAACAAATGAAAGAGATGATCGAATATATGATGAAGATCGATCATTCCTGGGAATCATCTGCTGAACAATATATATCTTTATATCAGTCGTTAAAATAACTTTTATGGCGATCAGAACCATTACACATTCAAGAGAGATCCTGAGCGTTATCCTCGGAGGTGGTGCAGGCTCCCGTTTATATCCCCTGACGGCAAGCCGTAGCAAACCTGCTGTACCAATTGCAGGCAAGTACCGGTTAGTTGATATTCCTATTTCTAATTGTCTCAATAACGGGATAGGAAGAATGTTTGTGTTGACACAGTTTAATTCAGCATCACTCAACCGGCATATAAAAAACACCTATCATTTCAGTGCCTTCAGTAAAGCTTTTGTAGACATACTTGCGGCAGAACAAACTCCTGATAATCCTACCTGGTTCCAGGGAACTGCTGATGCTGTAAGACAAGGCCTGCGGCATATTGAACCGTTTGAAAGCGATTATATTCTGATCTTATCCGGCGATCAACTGTATCAAATGGATTTTGCTGAAATGCTCGAAAACCATAAATCATTGGGGGCTGATATTTCCGTTGCTACCATCCCCGTGGTGGAAAGAGAAGCTCCTGAATTTGGGATATTAAAATCCAAGGATGGATTGATCGATGCGTTTATTGAGAAACCCAAAAAAGATCTTCTGCCTGAATGGACAAGTGATACCGGTGCTGAAATGAAAGCAAAAGGACGGAATTATCTTGCTTCCATGGGTATTTATATTTTCAACAGGAATTTATTATTTGATTTTTTGCAGAACGAATTCCAGGATGCAACAGATTTCGGCAAGGAAATTATTCCGCAGTCTATAAAGAAATATAAGGTTGCCAGTTACCAGTATACCGGTTATTGGACGGATATTGGAAATATTTATTCTTTCTTTGAAGCGAATATTGACCTCACAAAAGATATCCCGGATTTCAATTTATTTGATAGCGACCGCGTCATTTATACACGTAGCCGGATGTTACCGCCGGCAAAGATC
>DASVAM010000449.1:0-2736 GCA_036376375.1 Chitinophagaceae bacterium | reverse complement strand
TCATATCAAATTCCAAATTTGCATTCACCAAAGTTTCATCTTCATAAAATTTAACCCGGTCAAATTTTTGGGCTGCAAGAGCCAGGTACAATACCGTGGCAAATAACAATGAGAAAACTTTTTTCATAAATAATAGCTTGTAGTGAGAAAAAGATTTTTACGCGCTTGTATAAATTTAAATTGTTTTTTCTTTTTACTCTACATTATTTCATTACTTCATGAATTACCTTCCCAACCGACCCGCCGGGCATTTGGATATGTAACAAGGCGGCTAACGTCGGGGCAATATCAGTCATATAGGTTTCCCGGTTCGTCTTACCCGCTTTAATCCCCCAACCGTACCAAAGTAAAGGAATATGTGCATCATAGGGATACCACATACCATGTGTAGTGCCCCCTGTCAGGAAACTTTCAATATAATTTGACTTCAATATGATCTGAATATCCCCTGCCCTGGCTGGGTAGTAGCCGTTCATGGCCATCTCTTTCATTTTGGCCGGCAATGCGGATTCATTGAATCGGTGCAGGTCGAAGACCTTTGCAACGGCCGTTTGCCGGGAAAGGAATCCAATAACCGAATCAACAATTTCTTCCCGTCTCAATTTCTTATCGTTGATCACATTATTATTTAACACCACCTGGTAATTGGAAATATCGAGTACAAAATTTCCTGAACCGAATTTATCTTTTAAGACCTGGTTAAGTTGTTCCACCACTGCTCCCTCGTTGAAATTGCCACCCGGTAATTTATTTTCTTTCATGAAAGCGGGCACATGAGCCACGCCATGATCCGCGGAAAGAAACACAGTGTATTGCCCCTTTCCTATTTTACTGTCCAGATAGTTTAAAAAATCGCCAAGTTCTTTGTCGAGGCGGTAAAAATCATCTTCCTGTTCAATTGAATTTGGCCCGAAGCCATGACCAATATAATCTGGCGATGAGAAACTCACTGCAAGAATATCGGTGATCCCATCGGCTCCAAGACTTTCCCCTTCAATGGCCGCTTTTGCCATGTCAATCGTAAAACTGTTCCCATGTGGTGTTGAGACGATCGTACCGTAATTTTTTCCAACAAATTTTTTCAGATCATAAGGAAAACCGGTACCAATACTTTTAGTTTCATAAGGTTTAACATCCGCAGTACTTTGTGTATAGGTATTGACAGGATATAAAGTATTCCAGCCTTGTTCATAATATTTGTCTACCAGTTTTTTTGCATTCAGGTCATTAACCCATTTTGGCAATTCGGTCATATAATAGGTGGAAGTGATCCAGTTGCCTGCCTGGCTATCGTACCAATAAGCTGCATTGGCGCTATGACCCGCCGGTAAAATTCCTCCCCGGTCTTTTATAGCAATACCAATTATTTTACTTTGAAAATTTGTGGAGAGCCGTAATTCATCGCAGATAGTTGTTACCAATAGATTTCTTGGACTTTGTAACCCCATGGTTGTTGCGCTCCCCACAGTTTTTACCGTTTTATCCTCGGTACAATAAACATTACGTTGTTCTGCAACATCCCACCAAAAGTTGCCCGCAATACCATGAATAGCGGGAACGGAACCTGTGTAAATAGAAGTATGGCCCGGGGCAGTCACGGTTGGCGCATAAGGTATCAATGTATTTTCACAGCTGAAACCCTGGTTTAGTATTCTTTTAAACCCTCCATCGCCTGCATAACGATCATAATAGCGATACAGATAATCCCACCGCATTTGATCTATTGTAATGCCCACTACAAGCTTAGGTCGTTGAAGGGTTTCGTTGGGACTACCGGATTGAGCAAATGATATAACGTAAATAAATAGGGAAACAAAAGTCGAACAAATCCGCTGCATAAAACCTTGTTTTGATAAAGATAGGAGGAAAAGGGAATATGGTGCAGACGGTTGGCGTAAGCAAATAGTTGTTTCTGTTTAAACCATTTTCTTAAAACTCAAAGTCTCTCCGGTGCATATTCCACCTGATCCCAAAGGAAACAATCGATGTGGAGGTGGAAGGATAAAAATTTGAGGGCACATCAAATTTTCGGCTGGTTACGGATGCTTCTATAAATAAGTTTTCTTTCAGCTCATAACATAGTAAGAACGACAAAAATGTAGTGGATGATTTGATGCCAGAAATAATCACATATCCATAATCGCCTTCTCTTGGCGGATCTGTATTCGGTAAAAATATATTACTTCCAAAACTGCGGCTGCCGGAATCCAACCCCTGTATCCAATACATTGCTTTTGCAAGTATTGTCCACTTTGGCGCCGGTTGATAACGTACAATCCCGATCGTTTCACTAAAATTAGCACCCAGCGGATGGGCCATTGGCTGGTTATAATGTGTATAGTTCGCCACTGAATCACGATGAGAATAAGTAAAAGGCCTTACACGATTGTATTCTAATTGCAGGTCAAGATTCCTGATACCAAGTGCATTGATGTATTTAGCGCCCAATTGCAATCCCCACTTGTTGGCCCACCAGGTATCATCGTCTTTTAGCTGTTGAAAATTAAATTCATCCAGCAGAAACTGTCCATAAAATTGTACTTTCTTTAATGTGTTCAATTTAAAATCAATCCCGGCAACGGAATTATCATAGCTTCCATTTTGCTGCTCCATGGAGCGATAAAAAATGATCGGGTTCAGATAGCTAAATTCAAAATGGTCGCTGCGTCCAAACATAACTCCTTCAAATAAACCGATATTCAGCTTCTTTCCAATGTTTACATCAAGATGATGGAA
>DASVAM010000435.1:0-2268 GCA_036376375.1 Chitinophagaceae bacterium | reverse complement strand
CGCTTCACCGGCATTGTGTTCAATCGTCACTTCATGACCATTGCTTACCAATACACTCACCGCGTCTGGCGTTAATGCAATACGATTTTCCTGGAAAGCAATTTCTTTGGGGATCCCGATATGCAACCTGGCACCTTTGGGCTTAATATCCAGCGTTTCTTCCAATGTCTCGTAACTGAACGAAGTGCTGATCTTTGGTTTTTGCTGGCTCATTAGCTGGTTGTTGGTTGCTGGTTATCTGTGGTTAGTTATTGGTTTGGTACCCGGCTTTTTATTTCTACTCATCTTCCGTTGCCTTCGACTTTGCCTGTGGCAAAGTCGCACTCTTGTACTGCATCAAGTCTATTGAGCTCGAGGCAGGCAAGTCATGTTCAACAATCGCTAAGTATCAATACTCTCCACCTTTGGCGGATTGGGGTTTTATCAAAAATAACTATTTATCCTTTATGGTTAAGTAACGGGTTTCTGAATCTATCACTTCAATAAACACATGAACGGTATCAGTTGGAAATACACCCGGTGCTTTTTCTGGCCATTCGACAAGACAAGTATGATCGCTGTAAAGACAATCTTCCACGCCTGCTCTGATCGCTTCCTCTTCATCTCTTAACCTGTATAGGTCGATATGAAAGATCTTACCCTTTGGAAAATAATATTCATTAATGATGGAGAAGGTCGGACTGCCAACGACATCCTTTACTCCTTTCAATTCGCAAAGTGCATGTATAATAGTGGTCTTGCCGGCTCCCATGTTCCCATGAAAAGCGATCACGTTCTTGTTGTCAATCGTCTCCCAAAGACGGGCAGCCGCTTCCTTTATACTATCTAATTTATAGGTCAATTTCACGGGGCAAAGATATTTGCGTTTTGCAACCGGGTGTATAAGATTATCAATTACTTAATTGGCCGGCCTCCGCTTTATCCGTATTTTTGCAACAGAATTTGCAACGACCTCACCCCAACCCCTCTCCTGAAGGAGAGGGGTCATGGAGACCCGAAAAGAAAGGAGTTAGAAATGGAAAATGTACAATGGAAAGTAGAAGGAATGGATTGCAGCAGCTGTGCACTTACAATTCATAAATACCTTGAAAAACAGGGAATGAAGAATGTAAAGGTGAACTCAGTGAGCGGCGATGTAAGTTTTGAGATCAACGGCACCGCCACAACACCCAAATTGGTAAAAGGATTAAGTGATCTTGGTTATCATGTCGCTAATCAAATAGAAGTTGCAAAAGAGAAAAGATCATTTCTTACAACACATCTTCAGCGGTTTTTCTTTTGCCTGCCGTTTGCACTTGTTTTCGTATTGCATATGATCCCGGGCCTGCATATTCATTGGCTGGAAAATCCCTGGTTGCAATTGGGCCTGACAATTCCTGTTTATTTGGTTGGCATGGATTTCTTTGGGAAAAGCGCCTGGAAGAGTCTGCGAAATGGTTTGCCAAATATGAACGTGCTGGTAGCGCTCGGATCGACCGCGGCATTTGTTTATAGTCTATATGGAACCTTAACCGGACAGGCAGAAAATTTCATGTTCTACGAAACTTCTGTTACCATCATTACTCTTGTATTCCTCGGTAATTACCTGGAGGATGCTTCGATTCAATCGACACAAAGAGAATTGAACAAGTTGGTGAAGTCGCAAAAGGTGATGGCGAATATGATCGCTTTCGATGATAAATACCAGGAACAGATCTTTCCGGTTGAAAACACGCAATTAAGAGTTGGCGATCTCATATTAATAAAGAACGGCGAGCAGGTTCCCATTGACTGCAAAATCCTCTGGGGCGATGCTCATGTCAATGAAGCTATCGTAACCGGTGAAAGCAGTCCGGTTCATAAATATGCAAAAGATAAACTGATCGGGGGTAGTATCGTAACAGATGGCACTATTAAAGCACAGGTAACTGCAGTAGGTGATGATACCGTTCTTGCCGGTATTATTAAAATGGTAAAACAAGCACAGGGAGAAAAGCCACCTGTGCAACAATTAGCAGATAAGATAAGCGCCGTCTTTGTCCCGCTTGTGATCGGGATTGCTCTTGTTACTCTTGCTGTAAACTGGATCATATTAAGCGAGTTTACACCCGCTCTCATGCGCAGTATTGCCGTGTTGGTAATTGCTTGTCCCTGCGCTATGGGACTTGCCACTCCCGCTGCGATTGCTGTGGGTCTGGGTCGTGCTGCGAAGAATGGGATTCTTTTTCGGAATGCAACCAGTCTTGAAATGTTTAAAGATATCACCCAGGTTGTGTTTGATAAAACGGG
>DASVAM010000434.1:0-5354 GCA_036376375.1 Chitinophagaceae bacterium | reverse complement strand
AAAGTGGCGGCGAAACTGCCTGGCCTTCGGATCAAATTCATTCAGCTTATTAATTTCTGCAAAGAGCGGCTCCCAACTTTTTATTGGGTAAAGTGTCAGGCATTGTTCAAATCCCCTGTTGATAACGAACAGGTCTCCCTCCCCTTCCGGCAATTGCTTTTTGAGCCCTGCCGGCAGGAGAAACCGTCCCTTTGCGTCCAATGTCGCCTCGAATTCTCCTAGAAAGCCTGTCATTATCAGTAATTTGTGACAATTTTCAAATAATTGACACAAAATAACACATTTTCCCACTTAACTACCAAATTTTCAGGATTTTATTTTTTCCCCAGCTTTTAATTGACTGGAACCAAGTCTGGTAAAGGGTTTTGACTGATGTCGCAGTAGCATGGGGTAAAAACCCTGTGATTTAGTTGTGGATTGCGGTGGAAAAGCTGTGGACAGTGTCGGATCGACACATAAATTCCGGAAAAATGCAAAGCAATTAACTTTATTCAATGGCAATGGCGGGTTATTCTGGAACACCTTTACTAGATAAGCTCGGTATAAAACCCGAAATGAAAGTCTTGCTTATAAATAAACCTGATGATTATTTTAGATTATTGGAAGCAGACATCGGTGATCAATCAAGTAAGAAAAATGAAACTCCGGATCTTATTCATTTGTTCGTTACGACGGCAAGAGAGTTTCAAGCAGAGATGAAAAATCTAAAAGGAGTTTGCAAACGCAATCCTAACATTATCATTTGGGTATCCTGGTATAAAAAAGCGGCCAGGATCCCTACCGATATAACAGAAGATACAATCAGAAATTATGCATTGAAGAATGATCTTGTTGATGTCAAGGTCTGTGCCGTGAGTGATATTTGGAGTGGATTGAAACTAGTTGTGCCGGTTGCAAAACGTAAATAAATTTGCAGTTCATCAAATACAACAGTTAGTTGTGTATGACAGACCCAAAAACCCTTTCCATAAAAGATTTTACTTATTCTCTTCCTGAAGAAAGGATCGCCAAATATCCTTTGGGAGAACGTGATGCTTCAAAGCTTCTCATTTATAAAGATGCGAATATTATAGAAGCCATTTACAGAAATATTGCTGATCACATTCCTGAGAGGTCATTGCTGGTATTCAATGATACAAAAGTTGTTGAAGCAAGATTGCTATTTCAAAAATTAACGGGTGGTGTGATAGAAATATTTTGTTTAGAACCACATCAACAATATCCCGACATCACAACCGCCATGATGCAACATAAAAAAGTATTATGGCATTGTTTAATTGGTGGCGCCTCAAAATGGAAGCATGGACAGCTACTGGAGAAGAAGATCATTAAGAATTCGAGTGAACTGATCTTACAAGCAAAATATATTGGAAAAGAAGTTGATAGTTTTATAGTGGAGCTGTCATGGAATAACCCGGCATTAAGTTTCGCTGAAGTGTTGCATCTTTTCGGTGCCATTCCTCTGCCGCCTTATATTAAACGAGAACCAGAGACAAGCGATACAGAAAGATACCAGACTGTTTATGCACATTATGAGGGGTCCGTTGCTGCTCCCACTTCGGGATTACATTTTACAAATAATGTTTTACAAAAATTAAAAGACAAAAATATTAATACCGATTTTCTAACCCTTCATGTTGGCGCCGGAACCTTTAAGCCGGTGAAGAGTGAAACGATGAAGGATCATGAAATGCATGCTGAACATTTCACAGTTTCAAGATCGTTAATTCAAAATTTGATTGATCATCCTGATAAAAAGATCGTTGCTGTCGGTACAACTTCTCTGAGGACATTGGAGAGCTTGTATTGGATGGGAGCAAAATCGTCAATGGTGAATGCCTGCCTGCCGGAGAGGCAGGATCAATGGTCAATTTCTCAATGGGAAGGATATGAGAAACATGAAAAGAATATTTCGGCAAAGCAAGCTCTGAGCAACCTGATCAAATGGATGGATGAAAATGGGTTGGATAATTTATCCGCCAAAACACAAATAATCATTGCTCCGGGTTATCAGTTTAAAATTGTAAATGGGTTGATAACGAATTTCCATCAGCCACAATCAACATTGCTTCTGCTGGTTGCAGCTTTTATTGGAGAAAACTGGAGAAGGGTGTATAAGTATGCTTTGGAAAATAACTTCCGGTTTTTAAGTTACGGTGATGGAAGTTTATTATGGAGAAACTCCTAATTCTTTTTTAACGGAAGCTCTAACGTGAAGGTGCTTCCTTTGCCCGGCATACTGTCCACTTTGATGTTTCCACCGTGCGCATCCACCATTGTTTTTACATAGCTAAGTCCAAGGCCAAACCCTTTTACATTGTGAACATTCCCCGTATGTGCCCGATAAAATTTCTCAAAGATCCTTTTGACGGTTTCTTTAGCCATGCCAATTCCATTGTCCTCAAGCTTTATGGTCATGTTTTTTCCATTGGCGGCAGTACTGATCTTTATCTCCGGCGGTATATTCTCTTTGGCATACTTCACTGAGTTGTCGATCAGGTTATTAATCAGGTTTGGAAAATGAACTTCGTCCGCTTCTATCAGGTCATTTGTTGCTTCAAGATCCATTTCCACTTTACCGTTTTTATCATTAAGCTGCAGGGTGAAATTCTCAGCAATATCTTTTATTACTTCATGCACATGGGTTGGCTTCAACATCAGGTTCACTTCCTGCTTGTCGAGCAAGGCAGCCTTTAATATTGTTTCCACCTGCCGGTTCATTCGCTGATTTTCTTCTTTGATGATACTGCTGAAATAGCTCAGCTTTTCTTTGTCGCTAATGACTTTATCGTTCTTCATGGCATCGACCGCCAGCGAGATAGTCGCCAATGGAGTTTTGAATTCATGTGTCATGTTGTTGATGAAATCATTTTTTATCTCGCTTAATTTTTTCTGTCGCAACATAGAATTTACCGTAAGATAAAAAGCAGCAAAAATGATCAGGGTAAATATTCCAGCTATAAAAATTCTCCAGCGCAATTCCTTCAATACGACTCCACTGCTGTTCGGAACGATCACCCACAAGATTTCTCTTGGCGACAGATTTTCCGCAATGCTTCCACTCATAGGTTCGATCGGATAGGTAAACTGAATATTATTCGCACTATCCTCCCAGAATCTTCCAAAATCCGAAGATTGACGTTCGAAATAGGTCACTTCGCCAAATGGATTTGTTGTTGCCAACGTAAATTCGAAACGGATCTTTGCCAGCCCGTTAATAACAAACGCCCTTTTTAATTTATCAGTTAATTGTGCGGTGGTGAATCGACTCGCAACCGTGGAGGGCCGCAGCATATCCAAAGTAGATGGATTCTGTTTCCATGGCAAGGTGCTGTTGCTTTGGGAAAGCATGTTTCCCTTGTATTCGGACAGTTCATCTCCCACCATCCTCGTGGCGGCAATTATTTTTTCGCTAAACTGCTTTTCCTCCACCACGATCATGTTCCTGATCCACGAGATCTGGATCAAAATAATGCCGATGAGGGAGACAAGAATTAAAGCTATAATTATTGGAAAGGTCTTTTTCACGTTACAAGATGGCAGTTTTAAGCAGTCGGGCAAAGATAATACCTCAATTATTCTTTTACGATCGTCCTTTTTTCAACGGCTGTTATTTTAACAGAGGTTTATACCCGCTGGTAAGATAACTTTTATAAACATAAAATTTCAGCTTAAATTGAGTATATGATTGAGCCAGCCGCAGGTATATTGCTTATTTCAGATCCGTTCCTGAAAGACCCGAATTTTATGAGGACGGTCGTTTTTCTTTGCGAGCACCAGCAACAGGGCAGTTTTGGTTTTGTCCTCAATCGAAAATACGAAAATACGATCGATGAGATCGTCCCTGAATTAGAAGGTTATAAATTACCGGTTTATTACGGCGGACCCGTACAAACAGACACGCTCCATTTTCTGCATCAATATCCCGAAGAAATTCCAGGCTCCGTCGAAGTGATAAAAGGGGTGCATTGGGGCGGTGATTTTGATATGGTCATGCGGATGATCAAAAAAAATGAGATCGATACAAACAAGATCAGATTCTTTATTGGTTACTCCGGCTGGGGTGAAGGCCAGCTCAATGAAGAATTGACAGGAAAATCGTGGCTTACTGTAAAAGCGATTAGAAAACTTGTGTTTCATAAAAAACATGATGAGATATGGAAAGATGCTCTCAAGCAGCTCGGTGGTGATTATGAAATGATGATCAATTTTCCTATTGACCCTCAATTAAATTAACTTCTCTCATCAATTTTCAGCATTTGCATTTATATTTATTGCCAGTTTTCATCTTCAATAAAAAAAATGAAAAAACACTATTGCCTGATCCTGGCGGTATCTGCATTCTTCTTTTCCTGCAACACTAACGATTCTACTAATCCTGCAAAGATCCTGGTGTATTCAAAAACAGCCGGCTTCCGGCATAGCTCGATTCCTAATGGCAAAGCTGCCCTTGAAAAACTGGGAAAAGAAAATGGATTTGGCGTTGATGTTACGGAAGACTCTTCCGTATTTAACGAAGAGAATTTAAAAAAATATGCGGCTGTCGTTTTCTTAAACACAACCGGTAATGTACTTGATCATAAACAGGAAGCAGCATTTGAAAGGTTTATACAAGCGGGTGGTGGTTTTATTGGCATCCACTCAGCCACCGATACCGAATACGACTGGATATGGTATGCAAAACTTGTTGGTGCCAATTTTTCAAACCATCCAGCCCCTCAACCGGCAAAAATTAATGTTGTTGACAAAAATCATGCGGCAACCCAACACTTGCCCGATGTCTGGGAAAGGACCGATGAATGGTACAATTTCAAGAATTTCAATCCTGCTGTAAAAGTGCTGGCTAAAATTGACGAGACAAGTTATGAAGGGGGTAAAATGAATGGGGATCATCCGATGGTTTGGTATCATGAATATGATGGCGGTCGTGCATTCTATACTGAATTTGGTCATACCGAAGAATCTTACACCGAATCAAATTATCTCAAACATATTCTTGGCGGAATTCAATATGCCATCGGTGAGAATAAAAAAGATTATTCGAAAGTAAAAACCCAATTCCCTCCGGATGAAAAACTGTTTACCAAAACAGTCTTAACTGCCGGTGAATTTTTTGAACCAACAGAAATGACGATCCTGCCGAACCTTGATGTATTGATCGTTCAGCGCCGGGGGGACATCGTTCTCTACAAAAACGATTCAAAACAATTGAAGCCTGCTGGCAAGCTGGACGTTTACTTCAAATCTAAAATTGACACCAATGTGAATGCTGAAGAAGGATTGCTTGGCATCTGTAAGGATCCAAATTTTGCCAAGAACAACTGGGTGTATATTTTTTATTCCCCCAACGATAC
>DASVAM010000410.1:0-2152 GCA_036376375.1 Chitinophagaceae bacterium | reverse complement strand
CGCAATGGATAACAATCAAAACGAAAACAACAAATCCCGCAGATCTTTCTTTTCAAGCCTTCTGAATTCAAAAAAAGAAAAAGTAAAAATGCTTACCGCAGACGGGAAGTTAGTGGAAGTTGATAAAGATATTTTTGACCTAGCCACTAAACAAAAAGTAAATAATAAGGAAATTTTGCAGTGGATGAACAATCCATCCAAGAATGAAAATGAAATCTAAACCAACATCAAAACAGCACAATGAAACAGGAAGAAACAAATGACAGATCACGCCGGGACTTTCTAAGAACAGCAGCGGTTGCTACAATTGCCGCCACTGCCTGTGGCACCGCCTGCTCATGTGGTGGAAAGAAACATGAACATGCGGCATCATCAGGCGATAAGGTAAAACTACTTTCACCAGATGGTCAAATGGTGGAAATTGATTCTTCAGAATTACGAGGCCACCATCATGCAAGTATGGTATCAAGGGAAGAAGCAAGAAATGGAATTCCCGGAAGAAAATTTGTAATGGTAATCGATCTCGGCCGTTGTAAGAATGCCCGCAAATGTGTAAGTGCCTGTCAAAAAATGCATCACCTGCCTCCTGAAAAAGAATGGCTGAGTGTAAAGCTAATGAAGGATAATGAACAATCAGCCCCGTATTGGTTTCCTAAAACTTGTTTTCATTGTGATAATCCTCCCTGTGTGAAAGTTTGCCCTGTGAATGCAACTTTCAAACGGCAGGATGGCCTGGTATTGATCGATAATGAAAGATGTATTGGTTGTAAGTTCTGCATGGCTGCCTGCCCGTATTCTACCCGCGTATTCAACTGGGAAGAACCAAAACAAGATCTTGATATCCGCGACCTGGTAGCAACTCCGGAAACCAGTGTGCCGAGTAAAATAGGAACCGTTGAAAAATGTGATTTCTGTCCTGATATGGCAAGACAAGGATTATTGCCTGATTGTGTAACTGCCTGCCCGAATGGAGTATTTTATTTCGGTGACGAAAATGAAGATACAGTTACGAACGGTGATGAAACAGTAAGTTTCAAAGAATTGATAAAAGACCGAAGCGGTTATCGCTATATGGAAGAATTAGGCACCAAGCCAAGAGTTTATTATCTGCCACCAAGAGACAGGCAATTCCCGGTAGAAAGAGGATACGATAATTTACCGGATGATCTGAAAGCAAGATTTAAAGATGTAATGGAAGAAGGAAAAAAATAAACGACCTTAATCTGATCTACTAAGAGAAAAAAAAATTTATGCAACTCAATTCATTTCAACAGCAAGCACTCGATTATCAACGGCCGGTGATAGAAAAATTTGGCAGAAGGGCGTGGGGATGGACTATATTTTTCCTTTTATGGATCATCGTGGGAGGTTATGCTCTGTATTTGCAGATTGCCGATGGACATATCGTAACCGGTATGCGGGATAATGTAGTGTGGGGATTATACATTGCAAACTTCATTTTCTTTATTGGTATCAGTTATGCCGGGGCCGTTATATCCGGTATCCTTCACATTCTAAAAGTTGAATGGAGAAAACCCATCATTCGAATTGCCGAGATGATCACCGTGATCGCAACCATTATCGGGCCCGTTTTTATCCTGCTTTGTGTTGGAAGATTTGACCGGCTTCACCATTTGATCATTTATCCAAGATTACAGTCACCGATTACCTGGGATGTATTAGCCATCAGTACTTATTTTACCGGAAGTGTTATCTTCCTTTATCTCGCAACGATAAAAGATTTCGCCATTTATAGGGATGCAAAACTAAATATTCCTAAATGGCGCCAGAAAGTTTATAAGTTTTTAGCGATTGGTTACCAGGGCACCCGCAGCCAGAAAAGGCATATCACTATTTCGATGAACCTGATGGCCATTATCATTATACCATTAGCGATCATTGTTCACTCGGTGCTTTCATGGATTTTTGGGATGACGTTAAGACCGGGATGGCACAGCACCATCTTCGGACCCTACTTTGTTCTGGCCGCTATCTACTCCGGCACCGGCGTTTTGATAATGGCGATGTGGGTGTACCGGAAAATGTACAAACTATATGATTACATTACGGACAAACATTTTGTTTACCTCGGTTATATCATGCTTGTGCTGGGAGCAGCTTATGGTTATTTTACATTTTCAGAATACCTGAC
>DASVAM010000028.1:0-2695 GCA_036376375.1 Chitinophagaceae bacterium | reverse complement strand
GAGCTTTTTATCCCGCCGGATCTTATCCCAGTATTTCTTATGCACGAGCAACATACCAAAACTTTCGCCCTCGTGACGATCAAGATGCTTATGATGCATCTTATGCGCCCAGCGAATGGCGCGAACATAACTGTTATTGCTGCGGGTAAACCATTTGAATCGCTGATGAATGATAACATCATGCACCAAAAAATAGCCAATCCCATACGCCATAATACCAAATCCTATCGATTGCATCCACCACGCATTGTTGAATGTTCCAAAATAGATCAGCAATACACTTGGCACGGCGAAAATGATAAAGAAGGCATCATTCTTTTCAAAAAAACCAGGCTCCACCTGGTGATGATCCTTATGCAAATACCAAAGAAATCCATGCATAACATAGCGATGGGTAAGCCATGTGACCCCTTCCATCACTATGAATGTTGCGATCAGAACGAGTATATAATACAGCCAGGTCATGATGATACTCCCAGGGGCTGTCTCAAATGTGCAATAGTTTCACGCAGCGAGCGCAAAGCTGAAAAGCGACGCAAAGAAAAGCGGCTAATCTTCAAATCGCTGCGTTCTTTGCGAGAAAATGTTTTTGAGACGGCCCGGTTTTATTATTAAAATATCCAGAAACAATGTTTAGCATTATTCGTGTATTTCAACAGTTGAATTTGTGTATCGGTTTTTCCACCATTCTTCGATCTTTGGAAATGCAAGATGAAACCACGCAGTATACTTTTGGGGATGTGATTCCATCGTGGCCTTGATTTCCTGTATCTCTTTGTAACAAAAATCATTTACTTCATCAGGATCGACGTTCAGTTTTCCTTCATATTCGCCCGCAAATACATGATCAAATTCATGTTCGGTCAATCCATTATCAAATTTGGCTTTGTATACAAAGTCAAAGATTTTTTCGATCGGTGTCTCAAAACCAAGTTCCTCCATTAACCTGCGTTGGGCAGCGTCTTTTATTTTTTCGCCAGGCATTGGATGGCTACAACAGGCATTTGTCCAAAGACCTGCACTATGATATTTGCCCGCTGCTCTTTGCTGCAAAAGCATTTCTCCTTTTCGGTTAAAAATAAAAATACTAAAAGCCCGATGTAACAAACCTTGCCGGTGCGTCTCCATTTTATCCATGATGCCGACCATATCATCATGTTCATTGACCAGTATTACCTTATCGTTTTCCATCATCCTAGTAATCCTAATTGATTTTTAACGCCGGCCCTTAACAAGATCATCATTTTTTTATAATCCGGGATCCTGATCCTTTCCTCCAGCACTCTTGCCGGCTCCAGCGTTTTTATTTTCTTAAACAATGACAAATAATATTTGTAAGCAACATATACGCCAAACCTCGATTTCAATGGTAATTTTAAGATCCCTTTATACGCCGCTTTAAAGTCATTAAAAATATCTTCCTCTATCTGCTTTTTATCCTGCTCTGTAAAATTATTAAAATCGCAGCCGGGAAAATACATCCGTGACAAACCGTTAAAATCAGCTTTTATATCTCTTAAGAAATTTACCTTCTGAAATGCAGCACCCAGGGATCTTGCAGAAAACCTTAATTCGTCATACAATTCTTTCTTCCCTTCACAAAAAACAAAAAGGCACATTAACCCTACCACCTCTGCAGAACCATAAACATACTCATTAAAATTTCGTACATCGTATGATTTCCTGCTGAGATCCATCTCCATGCTGTGAAAAAATGCCGTTATCAGAGCAGGATCAATGTTGTAAGCGTTCACCGTTTGTTGAAAGCTATTCAATATGGGGTTCAGGCTGATCCCCCTGTTGATGGCAACATAAGTATCTCTTTTAAATTCTTCCAAAAGCGAAACTTTATCATGATCATGAAAAGTATCGACGATCTCATCGGCAAAACGAACAAATCCATAGATATTGTAGATAGGCTGTTGCATATCATGATGCAACAAACGGATAGCGGATGCAAAGGAGGTGCTGTACTCCTTTGTGGTAATCTCGCTGCTCCTGTTACTCACCAAATGAAATTTTTCGATCATTCAATCTTTATTTAGTCGTTAGCTAATTTTTCTAAAGCCGGTTTGGAAGTTCTTCCAAATTCCTTTATCACTTCTTTTGCCACTACTTCGCCACTGATCAAACAGGGTGGTACCCCCGGGCCCGGCACGGTCAGTTGTCCTGTATAAAATAAATTTTTTACCTTCTTGCTTTTGCAGGATGGTTTGAATATCGCAGTTTGCAGTAAGGTGTTTGCCAACCCATAAGCATTCCCCCGGAATGAATTATACTCATTTGCAAAATCAGAAACTGAAAATGTCTTTTTGTAAATGACAGCTTCCAGAATAGTTTCACCCGTGTGCTTTTCCATTCTCTTAATGATCTGTTGAAAATATTTTTCCCTGACGGCTTCATCATCATCTTCTAACCCCGATGCAACCGGGATCAGCAAAACCATGCTGTCGCAACCAGCCGGGGCCACGGTATCATCAGAAACAGAGTTTACACTAACATAAAACAGCGGGTTAGACGGCCATTGCGGATCGTTATAGATTTCCCTGGCGTGTTGCCCAAACGGCGTATCAAAAAACAATGAATGATGAACTGGATTTTTCAATTTCTTATTCAATCCGACAAAATATAACAGGCAACTCGGTGCCATCACTCTTTTTTGCCAATAAGATTTACTATAACTACGATAATTCTC
>DASVAM010000201.1:0-2645 GCA_036376375.1 Chitinophagaceae bacterium | reverse complement strand
ATAATGGCCTAAAATGGACTACCATGTGTTTGCCTGATCAAAATTCTCATGAAACCGGGGAATTGCTTACCAATCCGGATAGTAAGACCGATCAGCCATTCGTTTAACATCAATCGCTGAAGTGTTCGCCCAATTTTTAAGCGATTACTAAAATGTTTTTTCCATTTTGATGAATAATTCCGCTCCATGACTTCTCTTGAAATTGTTCCTTCCAAAAATTTCGAAATCTCTCCCGCTGCGATCTTACTTGCCTGTAATGCCATGCTCATGCCATTTCCACATAAAGGTGTGATCATGCCTGCCGCATCACCGAGCATTAATACATGATCTTCTACGAGATCCTTTTTATCAAAACTGATCTGCGAAATAGTTACCGGTTCTTTCCAAAGCATTTCACATTCACTAAATATCTTTTTCAAATGGGGATTCACGGATAAAATGGTTTTTTCCATTTTTCGGATGTCATTATTGCTTTTCTGTAGATTATCAGCTGTGGTTAAATAACATAAACAATATTGATTCCCTTCCACTTTTGAAATACCACAATATCCTTTTTGGAAATTATGAAGGGCTATAAGGTCTTTCGGAAAATCATAACGAATATGATACTTAACGCCGATGTAGTTATTCAGTTTATTCTTCGTGGCTACAATAAAAGGTCGTTTCCATTTAACATCAAGATTACTCCTTTTACCAAAGCTGCCAACTCCCACTTTAGCCTTAAAACATCCTTTTGTTGATTCAATGCTGAAATATTTGTTTGTAAAATGTATATCATTAACACGGGTTTGTTCAAGTATAATAACTCCAGCCCGTTTTGCAATTTGTGCCAGCCGATGATCAAGTTTGTACCGGCTGATGCCAAAACCACCAAGTGGTAATTTTTGCTCAAATGACCTTCCTTGACTATCTGACACGTAAAGACGTTTTATATATGATACATCTAAAGACTTTAGATCAAGACCAAGGCTTTCCAAAAAATCCCACGACTCCAAACTTATATATTCACCACAAACACGATGAAATGGGTATTGTTCCTTCTCAAAAAGTATAGCCCTGTAACCAGCGTTAGCTGCCTGAATGGATAATGCAAGACCAGCAAGGCCGCCCCCAACTATGGCAAGATCGTATGTGATGTCGTCCTGCAAATTGCTATAGGAGAATTGCAAACAGTTTAAGCAGACAGAACAAAGGTCTCAATGGTAAGACCCGGCCCAAATGCCGCTCCAAATATATTATTGTGCTCATTTTTATTCAATGCCTGCTGAATTCGTTTGAGTACAAAGAGAATTGTAGGTGAAGACATGTTGCCGTAATCCTTTAATACCTCATAACAATCCTGCAATTGACCATTCGTAAATCCAAGACTGTTATGCACCGCCTCTAATATTTTCTTGCCCCCCGGATGGATACACCAATGAGTGATATCTTCCTTTTTTAAAGTTGTTTCTTTCAGGCATTCATTTACAATGCTGTTAAAATCCTCTTCAATTAATTCAGGAATGTACCCGCTCAATGTTAACAGGAACCCGGTTGATGAAAGTTCCCAAACCATTTCCTGTTTGTTTTTAAATGATACAGACGAATAAAAATGATCGATGCTCATTCCCTCCGTTTCACTATTGCCGGTAACCAGCATCGCGGCGGCACCATCACTAAATAAAATGCCGCTTGAAATATTATCGGCCGTATATTTTTTCTGAAAATGAAGAGTGCACAACTCAACACACACGATGAGCACATTTGCATTTTTATCTGCTTTACAAATTACGTCAGCAAGTTTTAACGCATGTATTGCGGCATAGCAGCCCATGAAGTTTACCGAAGTTCGCCAGGTGGTAGCCGGTAAATTCAGCAATTCTATTAATTCAAGATCAAGACCCGGAGCACTCAAACCCGTACAACTAACCGTTATAAGATGTGTGATTGCCTGATCCGGAAAATCTGCCAAACAATCCCTGATAGCTTTTAATGATAATGGAGCAGCATATTCCCTGAAATGTTCCATCCTTTTTTCAATAGATGGAACAGGTTCGAGATTTTCTGTCGGCGTAAAAAATTGCCATTCGCCGGCAGAAACGCTATAATCAGGTAAAACAGAATAGCGGGTTTGAATACCACTGTGTTTGTAAAGGAACCGAAGCTTTCTCTTTTCTGTTTCGTTAATCGCATAAACACGGCTCATAAACTCAAAGATCGTTTGTTGTTCATGCCGGTATTCCGGTAATGCCGTGCCTATTGATACTATTTTACTCAATCCACCTCCATATTAATAAGATCAGAAAAGAAATATTTGTACAGGTTGCAGCCAGCCAATTCATCCGCATTGTATTTTTGAAGTTCGCTTCCCTGCTGTTCTTTCTGACCCGTACAAACCATCTAAGGAAGTAAACGATAACGGGAATAAAAAAGATGCCAACCATCAACAATTGATTCCCCTGGTTTTTACCGATAAAAAACTGTGCCATGAATATCCATGCTAAAATGTACACCGCTGCACAGAAGATGAATGTTCCAGCATATCCCAATTTATAACTAATAGTGCTTACGCCATCTTCCAAATCTTGTTTGTGCTGATATATCTGTGTCAGCGGATAAAAACCTCCGACTAATAAAGAGCATATAAGCATGCCCTGCCATGGTAC
>DASVAM010000373.1:0-4422 GCA_036376375.1 Chitinophagaceae bacterium | reverse complement strand
ATTGCTTCCAAAATAATGCAGGACTATCCTACGCCTAACCTTGCCCCTTTACAAGCATTGGAATCTTCATTAGATGTTTCCTTTCAATCCACCGTTACGCCGGAACAGTTACAATTTTCAAGTGAGTTTGGAAGATATGTTGCTGATGTGATCTATAACTGGAGTAAAACAGACGGTACTTTGAAACCTGATGGAACATTGGCTGTTTGTGCACCCTATGTTCCATTAGGAGGGCCAGGAAACTGGGTTCCTACACCACCTGGCCTCTTTCCTGCCGTAGGCCAATGCACAGGGTCCTTAAAAACATTTATCCCCAATATTGCAAATACGGTATTAGCGGCTCCGCATCCGGCTTATTCCACGGATCCATCATCGGCATTTTACCAGGCGACGCTTGACGTATACCAATCCAGGAATAACATAACAGCCGATGGATTGAAACTGGTGAATAATTGGAGAGATATTAACGGAACTAACTACAATCCCCCCGCGCATGCATTAAGAATAACGACAAAGATCATTAGTAAGGAAAAGCTGAACCTTGAAGACGCATCTGTATTATTTGCCAAACAATCTATTGCTGCCTCCGATGCTATTGCAGCCGTATTTCATTCAAAATTTCATCCTGCACTTGTGCTTATAAGACCCGTCACCTTTATCAGGAATGTAATGGGATTTGACACCTGGAATTCGACGTTCAATACGCCACAGCATCCTTCCTATCCTGATGAAATGAGCTCGACTGCATCAACAGTAGAAATTCTAGAAAAATATTTCGGACATAACTATTCTTTTATCGATAGTACACATGCGACCCTGTACGGCGAATGGACTTACCCCTCGCTGAATGCAATGCTTGAAGATATCGTACAACTTAGGGTAAATAGTGGAACGAGTTTTCGGTTTGGCGGAGAAGCCGGAGTAACTCAAGGCCGGGCTGTTGGACAAATGGTAAATCAGTTGCCATTCAAAAAGCCGTAGTTAATATTCTTACATACCGAGATCGATTTTAAAATTCTCCATCTTAAAATAATTTAAAATGAAAAAAATAATTGCAATTGCTGCAGCAGGAATATTTTTTTCTGCCTGCAAAAAAACCAACGAGCATAGCGATAAAGATATGCTGACCACGCAAGAAAAAATTGTTATCCCAAAACAAACCACCACTGGTGCCAGAAACGCAGAAGTTGAATACAATACTTTTTACGGTCCTGCTGTTAAATATGGCGAAGGCCATGTTCGCAGCTGGACCAATATCACTCATGACGATCAACCGCTGGCGATTGGAATAGAATTCACCCATGGGGCTCTGACCCAACATCCTGAACAGGGTGAAGAAACACATGCCCACCACGCCTTGTTGAAGCTACATCAAAAAGCAAAAGAACTGATGCCATTTGATCATATCACTATGGGGTTTATGATGGTTGGCCATCCGCCTCCCGGTATTTATTCCGTTCCGCATTTCGATCTTCACTTTTACAAGATGCCATTAGAGCAACGACTGGCAATACCAGAGTTCACGGTTGCACCGAACCTGTTTAACAATCTTCCGCCGGCGGGATATATTCCGTCCGGATATTTCCGGGCACCGAATGAAGGTATTGCCCAGATGGGGACCCATTTTATAGATCTTCTGTCTCCTGAATTTCAAGGGCAGCCCTTCACGCATACCTTTATATTTGGCTCTTACGATGGAAAAGTTACTTTTCTTGAGCCCATGGTAACACAAGCCTTTTTTCAAAGCGGGGCTACGGCACATAAAGACATCCGGCAACCTCAATCATTTGATCCGATCAATACCTATTATCCGACCAGGTATAACATTTGGAAGAATGAAAATAGTAACAGGCATTATGTAGCATTGGATCAGATGGTGTTGAGATGAGACGAAACAAAGCAGCGTCTTTAAACGAAGGCGCTGCTTTTACACTGGCGAAATAGTTTTTCATAGCATCCGGGCTGCCTTCGGTCGCATTTCTAAAAAAACATCAATCGCGAACATTAGTTTTAAAATACATTAAAAATCATCGGTATGAAAAATATTGGCCTGCTCCTTCTTTTGTTTTGCTTTGTAATTATTACCGGGAATACGGCTTGTAGAAAAGAAACGGTACTACCGGGTTCTTCAGGAAACACAGGGGGTGCCGGGGGCTCCGGGGGCAATAATGCCAACAGATCACCGCGAGCGAAGGCTGGAAATGATACGATTATTTTGCTACCTTCTAACCAGGCCATATTAAATGGAAGCGGCAGTTATGATCCGGATAATAATATCAAGAGTTATGAGTGGGTAAAAATTTCAGGACCGGCCTCTTATACGATCGTTAGCCCGGCAACAGCAACAACAATAGTAAGAGATCTTGATACCGGCATTTACCAGTTTGAACTTACTGTAAAAGACGAACCGGGGCTATTGTCAAAAGACACTATGCAGATGATTGTCAGCAAAGTTCCAACTAACGGGACTCTTGTAGCGAACGCGGGCACTGATCAATTAGTCATAATTCAGCTACCAAACGTATCAGCCTTTTTAAATGGATCGGCTTCGTTTGATTTGAGTGGTGCACCATTGCAATTTCTTTGGAGACAAATTAGTGGTCCATCCACTTGGGAGCCTGTGCAACCATGGAATGCGATAACTATGATTTATAGTCCGGATGTTCCGGGTGTTTACTCCTTCGAGTTAAAGGTCTGGAATAACAACGGAATAGACTATGATACAATTAATGTTAGCGTTTCGATGCCTTACTATTGTGGCGCTAACCGGCCAGAATTACAAGTCCCCTTAACATTTTTATCAGATCTGCCCGGTCAAATTCAAGACCCTGAAATAATTGCTGCCGGTAATAAACTATTTATTCCAAACTGGTTCAGTAATGCGACAGCGACCTTCAGTAATAATGTATATGTATTTGACCGGATCACGCAAAACTGGACCACTATTCAGACAAGCCAGGTAAGAGTTGGTGTAGCGGCAATTGCCGCAGGCAACAAGGTTTTTTTTGCCGGCGGTATGGATCCATGGACCAATGCACCAAGCCCCATTGTTGACATTTATGACATTACCACCAATACCTGGTCCACTACAAATTTGAGTGAGGCAAGAAGCGGTTGCAAGGCTGTAGTTTCCGGGAATCATATATTTTTTGCCGGTGGCTTAAAGAGTGATAGTGCATTATCGAACAAAGTTGATATCTATGATCTCGAGACAAACAACTGGTCTTCATCTTTACTGCCAGGAGGCGCAAGGATAGTTGGTGCAGCCGTAGCGGTACAGAATAAAGTCCTTTTCTGCGGCGGACATACTGGTTATGGATACATCGGAGGCTGGAACCCCGAACCCACCACACCAACACCCACCATTGAGACCTTCGATATCATCAGCGGTCAATGGTCTTCAGGTTCGATGCAGGTTAATAAAGAATATTTCGCTGTGACCAGCGTAAATGAAAAAGTATTCTTTGCCGGAGGCTTTTTAATTAGTGGAATGTCTGGTATGTCATTCCATGTTGAAGAACTGAATGTAAACACAATGAACAGTACAAGTTCATGTCTTCATCAACCTATGGTAAGTTATGGTAGCAAGGGCGCCGTGATAAAAAATGATTTGATAATATTTTTTAATGATTCGCCCTTGTATGCCGGAGTTGCGTTAAACAGATTTGATATTTTTAACTGGCAAACGGGAAACTGGTCGGTTGGGGTTATGGCGCCGGATTTGGCTGATCCGGGTAGTTCGGGTTCGAGGCCAATAGTGTCGGTAGATAATCAAATCTATACTATCATTGGTAACAAGCTATTCAAAATGAATTTATAGTTATTACATCAGTTGGATACTTAATTGGTCCTCTAATAAACCTTATTTTATAAGAATTCGATTGAAAAAAGATCACCTTATATATTGTAAATGCCGCGTTGTTTCAGCTTGCTTGAATTACCTTTGCCGCCATGGAAAAGTTTTTGAAAGACCTGTTTGAAGTACAATCATACGATGAAAAAAATTTCTTTCTGATTGCTGGTCCTTGTGTTGTAGAAAGTGAAGAATTGATAATGGAAGTGGCCGAAGAAGTTTATTCGATCTGCAAAAATCTTGGTATACCTTATATATTTAAAGCTTCTTATAGAAAAGCAAACCGTACAAGCGGGACTTCATTCACCGGACTTGGTGATGACCTGGCATTAGGAATGATCAAACATGTAAAGAAAGAGCTTTCATTGCCTGCAACAACTGATATTCATGCAAAAGAAGAAGCAGTGCTTGCTGCGCAACACGTCGAGATTTTACAAATACCCGCATTTTTATGTCGTCAAACGGACCTGCTGGAAGCTGCTGCTAAAACAGGAACAATCATAAATGTAAAGAAAGGACAATTTGTAAGTGGTGAAGCAATGAAGTTTGCTGTTGATAAAATAAGGAAT
>DASVAM010000366.1:0-5447 GCA_036376375.1 Chitinophagaceae bacterium | reverse complement strand
TTTGGAAAATCATAAACAAGCGTACCGTTTTCATAAAGGATCACTCAGGAAAAAATTAAAACAGAAATATAAAAGTGAAGAAGCATCGCTTGTAGAAATGGATACGACAGAAGAATATAAAGAGGCATTAAAAGGTGAACGGTGCATTCTTCAAATACAAGGATGATCCGCTCTGGCGTTCAAAGACATGGAATAAAACATTAATTATGGGTAATAAGATCCTGGGTTTAAGAACCACTATTTATTCAGTAAGTGATATCACGGCGGCTAAACTATGGTATGCAAAAGTTTTTGAAACACAGCCATATTTTGACCAACCATTTTATGTTGGCTTCGATATTGGAGGATTTGAACTTGGGCTCCAGCCTGGAGAACCTGGTAACGATAAAAAAGAAAGTGTAGTAGCCTATTGGGGAGTGAAGGAAATACATAAAGAGTACAATAGGTTCATTGAAGCAGGTGCAACCGAATATGAAAAGCCCACTGAAGTAGGTGAAGGTATTATTGTAGCCACGTTAAAAGATCCCTGGAACAATATTATTGGCTTGATCTTCAATCCTCATTTCAAATTGAGCAGATTAATCGAATAAATCTTAATCCTGGCTATATATGAAGGGACTAAATGCAAGAGAGATCGCAGTACTTTTTTCTTCAGGAAAATTTACCGAAGTTCAACAGTATCTGTCAGATGATATTGTTTGGAATATTTATGAGGAGAAGACGGTTCTCACGGGTAAAAGATCGGTTACTGAGTTCATGAAAAAGACCGGCGAGTATTTTAAAACCGTAACAACAAAGTTTGAACCATTCGGAGTCCTGGAAGACAATGATAAAGTGGCTATTTATGGCCGTGCAGAATTTATTCGTGGTTCAAAAACGGTGAACACAGTTTATTCATGCGATGTTTATATATTCAATCCATTTGGAGAAATAAAAAAAGTTCATTCTTATTGTAATTCAAGCAGGCCGCAAATTAATCCTCGATAACAAACAGGCTTGTAAGAATTTTTATGCCCACGCGCCTTATCCTTTGACATCAAAACAGGCAATAATCCTATTACCGCAGGTATCAGTTAAAGCCAAAAATCAGGTCGATCGAAAAGGCATCACCGCTAAGGTCGCTACCGCCATGCGTATTATATTCAATCACATTATAACGTCCTTGCAGGCCGACATAAAAGGAATGCGTAAAATAATAATTGAACCGTAAACCTGCATTCGCATTAAAAGAACTAATTGTCACATGACTGTTATAATAGGGATAATAATCATAATGATAATCGTATGGCTCCGGGGCAAAATCAAACCCGTCCCATCCCATGCCGGCCAGCACGCCAAGATCAAATCTTTTTTTTGAAACCAGGTAATAATTATAATCAAGTCCTATGTATCCTCCAAAATAATAAAACGTTGAATCCAGGTAGCCGTCTCGTTTTACCGCATACGCATTGGCACTATTCAAATAGCGCATTTGTAAGGTGGCGTCAAGTTGGTGACGGCTGTTTCTGAGTCCAAAATGAAAGCCAAAAGAGGGATGAACACCTAATGTAGAAAGGTTATTGGTTGGTATCCACACACCAGTGCTGACTGCAAAATCCAACCGCGTTTGCTTGCGTTTGGCCTCGAAGTTTTTCCCGATCAGCGCGGCAAACTCAGGATATACCTGTGAGTTTCTTTGAATTTCCTTTTGAGGATCCCTGATCTCTCCTTTTACTACTCTGCAAATGAAAGCTTCATTTTGATCGAGCTGTTTGTTTTCCAGCAAAAGCTTTGCCCACACAGAACTGAACCTGTAAAATGAATTTTTGGGCCCTTTATCCGAACTGAAGTTCTGCAGAGCGTCAGGGGAAGGAAATGCTTTCGCATAACTGATCAATAGTTCTATTGTAGCGCCGTCAATATCCTGTGACGTAGTGAATGTTTCCGTTTCCAGTTTTAATAATATCCTGGTAATTGTTACTTCAGGCATCCCGCTGCAGGAGTTCTCCCAGATATCAATAGCTCTGTCCAGAGAGTCAAATGCTTTTTCCCGATAAAGTTTCGGCAGCACGTCCATTGCATTCATGAACATCGTTTGACAATTTGCGTGGCTTTTTGACATTTGTTCTTCTATGGTCTGAGGGAATAAGACAGTTGAATAAAAACTCAACACAAGCAGGAAAGATAGCTTTGGGCGATGGAGTTTCATTTGAAAACTTTTTTACTGTTGTAATCAATTCAAAGAGTTATTCCTTTATTCTTCAAGCAAGCTAGTGAAATCCATCAGGAAGAAAAATGACAAAGATCAGTAGCGAATTTGATCTTCTGAGTCAATTACAATTTGTAATGAATGTATAAAATTGAGAATCCAGGTTAATATCAGACATGCAGAGCTTTTTTATAAACGACAATAAACAGCCATCACTAATTGTAAATGATCTGAAACATGGCGACAATTCTTCGGGAACAATTGGATCGTTGGTGGATGATAGGACGGAAGGGTTTTTTGGAGATTTGAAGGTTTATTAAGAAATAATTAAACACTCCCCCCATTCTGTGCCGTGGTGAGGTTATGAAGCAAATGCCTGAATCCTGAACAACACCAACAGTGTATTTGTTGATTTCCATCGTACAAGAATCGTTAACAATACTTTACTATCACTTCACTTCCAATTAAGCGATTTTTTTCAGATTTTGTAGCAGCTAAACCATCCCCTATGACAACATCTTTACTAAAGTATTTATTGATTGCTCTTGCACTTTGTTCCTGCGCAACAACTTCACAAAACAACAAGCGACAGGAGACTGATAACAAAGCAATTTTTGAGACCTATGCTCAACCCGAGATCGCAGCGAATGATACATTACGATCTTTAATGGATCTGCCCCAAACAGAGTATGGAGGTTTCGTGTTGAAACCTGGTCTTTACGAAACCGATTTCAAAACCTATTGCCTGCAACCGGGAACACCAGACCCACGAAAGGGTGATGCCTATTACCAGGGACCGGTTACCGGTCATAGAAAAGAGATCGTGGAAACTGTTTTGCTTAATTCAAGAGATAAGAAAGAAATTGATCAAAAGAATATCCAGCTATTATTATGGTCAATAGTGAGTGGTTCCAATTTTAATAGTCTTCCTTATGAGGTACAAAGTGATGCCATGAAGCTCTTAACCCCTAAACAAATTTTTGAACTAAAAGGAGGAGTAATGGGGTTGATAAAAAATGCTGCGTCTACATCAGGAATATCAAATAGCAATAATGATATTTTGCGTCTTTTTGAAACAGGAATCAAATCATATGAAGCATACGAAAGAATTGCTGTCAGATCTGAAAGATCAAAGGTCATTAAAAGTGGTGTAAAGTATGACCAATGGTATAAGCAAAAGGAAAAATATTATGTACGTTATTTCCCTGAAAACTATAAAAAAGTGAAAATACAGATCTATGTGCCGAATGATCTTCTCGACAATGAAAACAGATTAAATGGAGATTACCTCGTGTTTGATCCAACAGGATTAGAAGCGGCCCCGGCATATACGAATGCACAAAGACTCGGAGTTGGTGCCCCCGTAATTGATATTGTAAGGGCGGTTATAAAAACAAACAGGCAACCACCTGCACCTAAGAAATTACCGGAGAAGAAAACGTCAAAGCCCGGGGTTTGATAAGATAACATAATTTCCATCTCTTTAGTCGATTGCTTCGGTCTTAGCTTACAATAATGGAAACAGCGTTAAATCTATCGGCCTTTACAATTGCGAAGCCATCTGAATAAAACATTCTTCCCACAACATGTAAAGTTGTCGAACAGAATTACAGAAAGTACATACCGATAGCGATCGGGATCGTGACACAACGGAAGTTGAAATTAGTTATGCTATTGCCAAACAAATAAAAATATCGGGGAGATTGCTTCGGACTTTTATTACGAAATCTGAAAATTATTTTTGTTTGACGTCCTCGCAACTATCTCAACTGAAACCCTTCCAAAAACTTAGTATTAAAATCACCGCTGCGGAAACGTTCGTCCTGCATTAATTGTAAATGGAAGGGAATGGTTGTCTTTACCCCTTCAATGACATATTCACTTAATGCGCGGTACATCGTATCGATCGCTTCATCCCGTGTGCGGGCAATAGTGATGAGCTTACCGATCATAGAATCATAATAAGGAGGAATAACATAACCGGCATACACATGGCTGTCAACCCGAACACCATGTCCACCAGGAGTATGCAATACCGTTATCTTTCCCGGAGATGGACGAAAATCATTATAGGGATCTTCAGCATTGATGCGACATTCGATCGCATGACCCTGCGGTATGTAATCTTTACCACTGATCCTCTCTCCCATTGCTATCTTCATTTGTTCTTTGATCAGATCGAAATTGATGACCTCTTCCGTGACACAATGCTCCACTTGTATCCTTGTGTTCATCTCCATGAAATAAAAATTGCGGTGCTTATCAACAAGGAATTCGACGGTGCCAACACTTTCATAATTGATGGCGGCTGCAGCTTTCTTGGCAGCATCACCCATTCTCATACGAAGTTCATCGGTCATAAATGGTGAAGGCGATTCCTCCACCAGCTTCTGATGACGACGTTGAATGGAACAATCCCTCTCACTTAAATGACAAACATTGCCAAACTGGTCACCGGCAACCTGTATCTCGATATGACGTGGCTCTTCTACAAATTTTTCCATGTACAGACCATCGTTCTTAAATGCCGCAGCAGCCTCTGCTTTTGCCGAGTTGTAACTTCTTTCCATGTCTGCTTCTTCCCAAACAAGACGCATACCCTTTCCCCCACCACCTGCCGTGGCCTTCATCATGATCGGATAGCCAATTTCCTTTGCTAAACTTTTTGCTTCTTCCAGGCTTTGTAATAAGCCTTCGCCGCCGGGTACAACTGGCACCCCTGCTTTTATCATCGTTTCTTTTGCCGTAATCTTATCTCCCATCGAGTTGATCATGTCGGGAGTCGGGCCGATAAATTTTATCTGGTGATCAGCACATATCTGTGCAAACTTTGCATTCTCTGCCAAAAATCCATATCCGGGATGGATTGCATCTGCATTTGTAATTTCAGCTGCGGACATCAAATGCGGAATGTTTAAATATGAATCGCTGCTTTGTGGCTTACCGATACAGACTGCTTCATCGGCAAACTTCACATGAAGACTATCACGATCAGCAGTGGAATATACAGCCACTGTTTTGATTCCCATTTCTCGACAGGTGCGGATCACTCTTAATGCAATTTCACCGCGATTAGCTATTAATACTTTTTTGAACATTCGTTTTTAATTTGCCAATATGCCAATTTGCAAATATGCAAATGACACATTTGTTAGAAATAGAAAAAACTCAGCAAATAACTAAAAGGTGTTTTTCTCTTAGATGTGGTGAGTATTTTACCAATAATTTTTGTCAGCTCTTCTAATTTATCCAACAGGAA
>DASVAM010000362.1:0-7330 GCA_036376375.1 Chitinophagaceae bacterium | reverse complement strand
ACTTACAACAAGATTTCTTCCGGGTACACCCCAGGGAATACGAGTTGCTATACTCGAATCTCCCCAGATTGTATTAGAAATAATTGAAAACAGTGCATGGTTGGATCCTCAGGAATTTTTGAGCCGCAAACCTGAAGGAACAAGGCTTCACGGTTATTTTAAGATTGGATTTAAGGTAACGGCAATGGACAGTTTTATTGGGAACTTGAATAAACTCAATATATCCATACCCCGCATTTATAAAGACGATTCGGGAAAAAGGAATTTTTTAATAGAAGACCCGGATAAAAATCTTGTCCAGTTTTTTGAGTAATATGGGGTATATGTTTTTATCGTAGTTTTAATCTATAAAGACTATTCATTATTGTAAATATCTTAAAATATGGCAACGGTAAACATCTATCTTACTTTTAATGGTAATTGCGAGGAAGCGTTTAAATTTTATCAATCTGTGATTGGGGGTGAAATACCTTATATGGGACGTTTTAAGGATATGCCTCCTGGCGAAGACGCTAAACTGAAACCCGGTGAAGAGAACAGGATCATGCATGTGTCGTTGCCGATCAGTAAAGAAACCATGTTAATGGGCAGCGATACCGGAGGTGAATGGGCATCCGGTTATGTACAGGGAAATAATTTTGCTATATCCATTACTGCGGACAGTAAGGAAGAAGTTGATAAATTATTCAAAGGACTTTCCGCCGGCGGCAAGGTGACCATGCCCCTTGGCAAAACATTTTGGAGCGAATCTTTTGGAATGCTTACTGATAAATTTGGGATCAGTTGGATGGTTAGTCTGGAAACAAAACAACAATAACTAATTCTTTGTCTGTTCAGTTAAGTGATGCATAAGCGTTTCATAAAATTTATGTGGCTGATCTTCCCACATAAGATGTCCGCATTTTTCGATGACATGCATTTGGCTGTTTTTCAGACATTCTTTCTGCAAATAAAAGGTTGATTCACCCTGGTCATCCTGCCTGCCGTATAAGATGAGGGACGGAGTGTTCAATTTTTTTAAGCCTTCTGTAATATCCCATTTTGTTTCCATTACTTCCTTATCGATAAAAGGAATGGGTTGGAAATTGAAGTTTGTAAAAAAACCGTCAAAATCGTTCGATAATTTCATTCGGTCATAATGCATTGCCCGTATATGAATCGCGATAAACTTTTTAAAAGCGATTACTTCCTTAGCATTTGGGTCAGCTCTTTTTAATGAATCCAATTCCCGATCTGTTTTTATAGAGAAAATGTTTCTCAAAGTTTGCATCGAGTCCAACTCTGCAATTGAGCGACGGACATGCTGGTTGTCAAAAAGAACATCCCAAAGTTTATAAGACGGAGGCGCCGAACAGATCAATACTAGTTTAGAAACATATTGAGGATAAAGAACTGTGTAATTCATAGCGAGCAAACCACCCCATGATATTCCCAGCACCGTTATTTTTTTATCATTCCTTTTTTTCCTTAATAGCTCAATATCCTGGATATAGCTTTTTATATTAATAGTGTTCTCGTTAATAGGAATGTTACGGGATCTTCCTGCACCTCTTTGATGAAGAAGCACACACGTATAAAATGATTTTAAACTATCAATGATCCTGTACGAAGGATCTTCCGGTGGAGCTCCCGGACCACCGGTTAAAATGTATAGGGCCGGTCCTTTACCGTGCGCTTCATAAAACAGCTGAATATCATCATTGTAAAAACTTTCTGCTTCCTGTCCATAACAGGCGCCTGATAAAAAAAATAGTGTAATAAATATTCTTCTCATAGATTATATGAATGTAGCGAATACTCTAATTTATAATGTAAATGGTTATGTACAATCTTGCGGGATTTCGGGTATGCATAAGATTCTGGTCAAAAGAGCTTAAATTTTTCTAAATTACATCCTCTCAATTTTCCAGGACACTAAACTCAACAATTATGAAAAAGCTATTTTATGGTATTGCAATGAGTATGATGCTCGTCTTGCTTATTGCAGCCAATCGTGGTTCCGAAAATTTTTATGGTATGAAAAAAGGAAATCCCGGTATAAAATCGATCAGTGCTCTTGCTTTTGGTCCGGATGGTGTACTCTTTATCGGGGATTCAAAATCCGCGGCTGTTTTTGCTATTGACACAAAAGACAAAACTGTTGTGGAGAAAGCAGCGGCGGTGGAAATAAAAAATATTGATCAGAAAATTGCTGCATCGCTTGGTACAGAAGCAAAAAATATAAGGATCAGGGATATGGCAGTGAACCCCCTCTCAAAAAAAATATATTGTGCAATAGAGTACATGGATGGTACACCGGTGCTGCTTACCGTAGAGGGGGAAAAGATCGAACCCGTTAGCTTAAAAGATATCCCGTTCAGTACCGTTTCAATAGCGAATGTTCCGGGGGAAGATCAGAAAGATAACAGGGGTCGTTCAATCCGCGAATCGGTTATTTCGGATCTTCAGTTTGCAGAGGGTAATGTAATGCTCAGCGGAATATCCAACCAGGAGTTTAGCTCTGCTTTCAGATCAATCCCATTTCCTTTTACTGATAAGCAACAACAATCTTCATTAGAAATATATCATGCAGCTCATGGTAAGTATGAAACCAATTCACCTATCAGAACGTTTACAACCGCAACCCTGAATGGAAAAAAATACCTGGTGGCAAGTTATACCTGTACACCACTTGTTTTGTTCGCTATGGATGAATTACAACCCGGCAAACATGTAAAGGGAAGGACGGTCGGGGAATTTGGTGCCGGCAATTCTCCAATCGATATGATCACGATGTCAGGAAAAGAAAATACTTACCTGGTGATGGCTAATAGCAGCCGTCCTGTAATGCGGGTTAATTATAAAAAGATCGCCGCTTATGAAGGTTCATTAACTGAACCCATAAAGGAGAGCTTTTCAACGGCAGGTGTTGAATATGTCAGCCTGCCGGTTGTGAATGTTTTGCAAATGGATAAGCTGGACGACACCAGGGTGCTTGTTCTTCAAAGAAAAAGCAATGGCGATCTTGATCTGTCGATCCTGAATCCGGGAATGTTCTCATAATTTATTTTATGTCCAGACAAAATAGAAGGACCAGGTTCTGTATACTATGGAGCCTGGTTTTTTATTCTGCATTTATTGGTTGTACTGAAAAGAAAGAAACGGGTTCTGTTTCTGTTCAATGGGAAAATGGTAAAGCAGTTGCTTTAATTGTTCCTCAAAAACTTCTTTCATCAGTCTCAAAGGATCCTGTAAATGATCTTTTGCATGTGCATTTGTCAACAAGCGATCGGCGAATAATCGGTGATTATATTGTTGAAGAGGATAAAGTGATATTCAAACCAGTCATTGCCTTTACGCGGGGATTGAAATATCATGTGTTCATCGGTGATCAATTGATCGATGAAATCAGGATACCTGTTGATGATTCGATCAAGGCTCCTGAGGTCGTAGCTATTTACCCCGCACTGGATACCGTGCCCGAAAACCTGTTGAAATTCTATATATCGTTTTCAAAACCTATGCAGGCAGGAGATGTGTTACAGCATATTCATTTAATAAAGAATAGTACCGATACAATGACTGCTGTCTTTCTTGATCTTGAGTTATGGAACAGTGAAAAAACCCTGTTGACGTTATGGCTTGATCCGGGAAGGATCAAACGTGATCTTCAACCCAACAAGGCTTTGGGAAATCCGTTGGAAAAAGGATCATATTATCAACTGGCAATAAGTAAAACCTGGCAGGATGCCGAAGGAATTTTGCTGAAGCAAAACTTTGCGAAAAGATTTTTTACGGGTCCCCGTGATAACATTTCACCTGATCAGGATCGATGGACCATTGACGTGCCTGCGTCGGAAACAAAGGAACAATTGAAGATCAACTTCAACGAGCCGCTGGATCATGTACTTGCTGAAAGTTCCATTTTCATTACTGATGTAAATAATAATGGGCTAAAAGGGAAGATAAGAGTCAATGATGAGGCAACTATTTTATATTTCTTACCTGATATTGAATGGAAGCCGGCTAAATATAAATTGAAAATAGAATCACGTTTGGAAGATCTTGCAGGAAATAATCTTGAACGTTTATTTGATAATGACCTTACCCAACAGCAGATCGCGAAAAAGGATCATATAAGAGAGTTTGAAATCAGATAGTAGATGGGCAACGGACTAATTGAAGCCGATTTTTAAGAAAACGCAAATCCGGATTAATACTGCGCCCGTGAATACAAGTAGTTTTCCTATTGCAGCCTAAAAAACTCCCTATTATTTTTACGCACGCTTTTCACTATCCTCTGCCGAACCAATCCGATCTCCCCGAAAGCCACCAATCATTCTGAACCCTAAAAATCTGTAACATGAAAACAACTGTTAAGCAGTCTGTATTTACTGCATCATTCCTCTTCGCGATTGTAATTGTTTTTAACTCATTTACGGTAGCACAAAAGAACTCCATGGCCAAAGGTGGTGGTATCGCCGACGGCATCCATTTTAGCTTCACGGTGATCGGGCAACAAAATGGTAACGTTGTGGGACACATGAACTATGGTGACGAGACTTACTCGGTTGTAAATGCCGAATGGTTTGGTGCTTCCGCTATTCTTTATACGGATGCAGCTCTTGCTTTCTTTGTGGCTGACAATGGAGGTCCATCAGCAACTGATTGGATCACGGATCCAATTCCGGGAACATACGACAATAGGTTTTCACCTGTTGACTTCTACGGCAGGCATAATGTTACAAACGGCAACATCCAGGTGAAATAATAGACTTCTTTCCAGATCACAAAAATACCCTTTGCTGGTACTTTCGTTTATTGATCGGAAATTAATCCAAACGCCGGAGATCTCCGCCATGCGAACCGTTAAGGATACAGCAGGTATTTTTTGCGCATTATTTTATAGTCGCTCAGGCCTGGTTCCCAGCTCGCACGAATTTCATCTTCTGATTTACCATCCATGATCTGTTGACGAAATAAACCCGAGCCAATAAGTTTTTCGATCGTTCCCATTTGATTACTCAGTTTCGAGTCAAAAAATTTCTCTTTATAAGGATGTGCTTTATACAATTCAATTATCCATTGCAGGTTGATCTTTCTTGTCTTTCTCAGTTGCTCCGTATCATAATTGCGGAGATCCAATCCATAACAAACCTGGTCCATGAACAGCGGTGTTTCCGCCATTCCTTTTATACCCGTGGGCGTATAGGAGAAATCGTATTTACCCTTCAGTTCAGGACTGCCAAGAACAGTGAACGGGAATAAAGTACCACGACCATGATTAACATATACACCTTCGAACATACAGGTTGATGGATACAACAAGATCGCTTGTTGTGTGTTCAGGTTGGGAGAGGGTTTTACCGGCAATGTATAGGGCATCTCGTGATCGTAATTGGCAACGGGAATTATTTTTATCTTACATTTTACTTTGTCTTTCAACCACCCTTCACCATTTGCCATTTGTGCAAATTCACCAACGGTTAGGCCATGTGACATGGGTATCGGGAACATGCCGATGCCCGATTTATATTTCATATCGAGTATCGGGCCATCAATCAAATAACCATTTGGGTTCGGCCGGTCGAGTATCAGCATTTCTTTTCCATTCTCATAACATGCTTCCATCAGTCGTGACAGCGCATTGATATTGGTGTAAAACCTGCAACCAACATCCTGCAGGTCGTAGATCAGTATATCTACATTGGCCAGGTCTTCTTTTGTCGGTTTATTTTTTGCCCCGTATAATGATACAACGGGAATACCGGAGGGTGGATCTATTTCGTCAGCCACTTGTACACCGGCACTGACATTGCCCCGAAAACCATGTTCAGGACCAAATACTTTTACAATATTTACTCCAAGGGATTTGAGACTATCGACAAGATGCGTCTTACCAATCACACTTGTTTGGTTGGCCATTATGGCTACTCTTTTTCCTTTTAGCAACGGGAGATATTTATCAGTTTGTTCGGCGCCCGTTTGTAGCTCGCCTTTATTGACATCGACAGGGGCTTTTTCACTTTTCTTCTTTGATGTCGCGCATAGGGCAAATGTGCCAGCTATGAGAAAAAGAAGTATTAGTCGCATTTATAACAATTAAGAATGTGAAATTAAATAGTTCGGTTCAATAAGAATGACAAGGAAGGTCCTTGTCATTGGTAATAATTCCGAAAGATCTGTCGGCATTTGACCGCGGGCTTTTAATTATTGGCTTTCGCTGTTTTTGATAGCATTTACAATCGCTTCCTGCCGGTGCATGGGTTCGCGGCTATCATCAAATTCATGCCCACCGGTACTTAACACAGTAAAAGCAAAACCGGTGACAGGGACGCTGTGAATCTTTCCAAAATAATAAAATCCTCTTTTAGAAGTCAATTTAGTGTAATCCAATTGGTAGACGTTTCCTGCGATTTCACATGTTGTTGTTGGCATATACTTTTATTTATAGAGTAAGCAGCTAAAATAGGCAGATTTTGGATGATACCGCAATAGAATATATGGGTGGCGACCTTGTTGTGTTTACAGTACCCGTTTTGATAGGGTTTTTCCTATGGACCAACATCGATGAATATCATTCGGGAAAAGTTCAGGAGAGAGAATGGAAAAGCTATTAACTATTGAATAATTCTTATATTTTTATCCGCTGATTTTTATTCTTCACCCGGAAATTTTTAACCTTATTAACTATTTTATGAGAAAAATTTTACTACTGGTGCTGGTGCTCACATCAGTTTCTATGTTGGCATTTTCACAAGGAGACAAATTCTGGTCAGTAAATACTTCCGATCGAAGCAATATTCCAACAGATAAAGCTGTTGGCAGACTGACCTATCCTAAAGAATTCAAATTATTTAATCTAAGTCTTGAACCTCTAAAACAAGAACTTTTTTCTGTTGTCGACAGATCGCCGAGGCATTCAACAGTTATTAGTTTACCCAATGCAAACGGAGAACTCGAACTGTTTGAAGTTTACGAGGCTTCAAATTTTGAACCGGCTTTGCAGGCACAATTCCCGGAGATAAGGGCTTATTCAGGGAACGGTATTACTGATGCGTATGCAACTGTTAAATTGAGCATTTCTCCACAAGGCGTTCAATCGATGGTTTTCAGAACTGACAGGGAAAACGAATTCATTGAACCTTATTCAAATGATCATAGAGTTTATTCAGTTTACAGGTCGCACAGAGATAAAGGCAAATTACCATGGACATGTTCAACTGAAGATCATCAATTGAGTTCTACTATCAATTCATCTCTCCAGGGGAGGATGGAGGCAAGAGGAAGCTCAACAGGCCAATTGAAAACGATGAGGCTGGCCCAGTCGTGTAATGCGGAATATTCCAAC
>DASVAM010000340.1:0-4884 GCA_036376375.1 Chitinophagaceae bacterium | reverse complement strand
GGTATCGCCTTTTATATCGCAAATCTCTTATTGGTATTACAGATCTTCTCTGTCGGCAGTGCTGTCATCGCCGAACGGTATACTTATGTACCCTATATTGGATTATTTTTCATTGCAGGTTATCTTTTGGACAAATTTGCAAAAGGTAATATGTCAAAAGCCTATGCAGTTCTTATACCGGTTACGCTGATCTTTTCTGTATTAAGTTTTTTACAAGCTAAAACATGGAAAAGTGGTGAAACGCTTTGGGATAATGTGATCAAAAACCAACCTTGTTCAAGGGCGTACAGCGCAAGGGCAACTCTTTTCAGAAGGGACGCAAACAAGATAAAAGCAGAAGCCGACCAGGCCAGAAATGAGAAGAAAGAACAAGAAGCAAATTTGAAGTATGCAGAAGCAAATAAAAATTATCATAAGGCGATCGACTATTACACCGAAGCGGTTAAACTTAATGCCATCGATCATGAATCCTATAACAACAGGGCCAATATCTATATGGACCAGGGTAAATTTGAGAATGCTATCGTCGATTATAAACAAGCATTGACTATAAAACCTAATTATTACGTGGCCCTTGATAATATGGGAGCCTTGTATGCAAGACGAGCCATGTATGATTCTGCCTTATATTATTTTGCCGAAGTCATTAAACAAAAAGACGATTATAAACCAACCTATAGCAACAGGGCAATCACCTATATGAGCCTGAAACGATATGAGGAAGCGATCAGAGACTGGCAACGTTTTTTGATGTACCAACCCAATGATCCGGATGTCACAAATACCATCGGGGAATGCTATCGTATGATCGGTAAGAATCAGGAAGCTCTTGGGTTTATCAATACTGCTATTCAACTTTCGCCGCGCGCTGAGTACTTTTTAAATCGCTCCTATACACATAAAAATCTAAACAACATTGAGAATGCCCGTAATGACGCATTAACAGCCAGGAAAGCCGGCATCACGTTGAATCCGGCGTATGCAGCTTCCGTAGGTATTCAATAAGATCAAAGCTTCAATATTTGCCTGTAGTTTGCCGGTACAGCCACATTTTTTTGAATGGCCACCATAGCATCCGCTTTTGCCTTATCCACCTGGCCTAATTTATAATAACAATAAGATCTGTTGAGGTGATAATCACCGCTTGGATTAAGCTGGATGGCCTTGTTGAAATCGGCCAGTGCTTCATTATATTTCTGATAATTATTAAACAGAATACTTCCCCGGTTATTCAGTGCAAAATCAGTGTTCGGATTTATTTCAAGACATTTATTGAACATCATCAAAGCTGAGTCAGGCTTATTGGTTCGCATATAAACTGATCCTTTGGTATAATATCCAAACCTGTTTGCAGGTTCAAGTCTTATCAATGCATTTGCATCAACAAATGCCAGACTATCTTCCTTGAGTATCAAATAAATATTCTGCCTGTTCTCATATCCCTTTGCATGATTAGGATTTGCTTTCAGCGCCTCATTGCAATCTTCCAAAGCCCTTTGCAGCATTCCGTTTTGCTCGCCTTTGTCTGTAATACTTCTGGAACGATTTAAGAGATAATTAGCCCGGTTAGTTCTTGGCACTGGCGCTTTTGGAAAGTGCTTGATTGTATTTGTCCATAGTGTATCACTGTTCCTCCAAACTTTTGTTCGCTGAAATGTTATGACGCAAAACACCAGCAAGACGGCTGCTGGTATTCCCCACAATAATTTTTTGGAGACCGCCGCAGAATATTTATCCAGCAGCATCCCAATCATAAATGCCAGGCCGATATAAGGTACATAAGTATATCTTTCTGCCAACAAGGTTCCACCAATAGAAACGAACTGTAAGACCAGGACCAGGTTGATCATAAAAAAGAAAAAAGAAAATACAAGCAATTTGTTTTTCCTCTTGAACCAGACAATAGCCAAAAGGGAAATCATAAAAACAGCCGACAAAATTATCGGCAAAGGCATGCTATCTTTTTCGGGGAATGGATGAAAAGCCGACAATGGATAAGGAACAAAAAATCTCACGATGTACATCATGGCTGAATAAGTAGCAAAAAAGAATCGGGTCCACAACGGAAAAAAATCAAGACTGGCAATAGCAGTTTTTGATTGAAAGTTAAAAGTGATTATGGCAATCACAACCGATATCGCTAAAAAGAGAATTTTTTCAAGCACCAGCCGCTGGGAAAATTTTCGGCCCTGCCAGTAATCAAGTAACACCAGCACAAAGGGGAGAATAATAGCCGCGGGTTTTGAGAGAATAGATAAAACAAATAACAGGAAACAATAAACCAGGTTTTTATTCCGGCCATTGTTAAGAAACCTCCAGTACTGAATCAATGAAAGCAGGAAAAAAAAGGTATACAAAACATCTTTTCGCTCCGATACCCATGCCACTGATTCCACATGCATGGGATGAATTCCAAAAACAATAGCGCTAAAAGCAGCTACCCACAATTTTTTTCCGGAAATAAGCCAAATAAAATAAAATACCAGTGCAGTATTAATAAGATGTAACAACAAATTTGTAATAAGGTAAGAAGAGGGATCAAGCTGGGTCATTGAATAATTTATTGCAAGAGTTGCCACCGTAATGGGATGATAATTCGAAACGACGGGTTTGGTAAAAATTCCCGCCCAGTCAGGTCCACGTAACAATGCATTTGAAATAACATAATATTCATCATCCCAATTCGTCAAGCTGTTATTCAACATGGGTGACAAACAAACTGCAGTAATTAATAAAACAGGAAGGATCCAGGTAAGTAGCGTTGTACTTTTTTCTTCTAGTTTTTTTTGCTTTTTCTCTGATGAAATCCGGACCGGACCACTTTTCGCTGATCTTATTTTCCTGTTCTTACTCATCAGGTATGTTTTTAGTTTCGATTTTACCCGCCAAATTAAATAAGACTATCGATTCATCATAATTGCAGCGTCGACCTGTACTGACCAGGAATTGTAAATCCCTTTTGCAAAGCCGTTACGGCATCTGCTCTTGCCTTCGCAATATCTCCAATTTTATAATAACAAAGGGAACGATGATAAAAATATTCTCCCTGCGGATTTATAGCGATGGCGTCATTAAAATCATTTAACGCATCGTTGTAGCGCTGAAAGTTATTGAACAGCAAACTTCCACGATTATTGAGCATCCAGTCTGCGTGGGGGTTTCCGGCAATGGCTTTATCAAACCAGCTCAATGCGCTATCCGGTCTATTAAGTCGCATGTAAACAACCCCTTTTGTATAAAATGCATGAGTATTCTTCGGCTCCAGCCTGATCAATGAATCAGCATCTGACAAAGCCAAAGAATCCTGTCTTAACTGCAGATAAATATTCTGACGGTTCTCATATCCTTTTGCATGAGTTGGCTTTAATCTAATCGCCACATTGCAATCTTCCAAAGCCCGCAACAGCAGTTCCCTTTCCTGTGTCTTGTATTCCGGCCTTGTAGCCATACTCTTCAGAAAATTGGCATGATTGGATCGAGGTGTTGGCGCAGCAGGGTATTTTTTTATTACATCTCCCCATAGGGTATCCCCATCCTTCCATACTCTAGTTCTCTGAAATGAAACAATGCCAAACGCGATCGCGATAGCAACGGGCAGGGCTTTGACAAGTGTACTAGATGAAGCGGCAAGATATTTTTCCAGCCACATTGCTGCTAAAAAGGCTAAACCAATATAAGGAACGTAAGTATATCTTTCGGAGACAATGGTAAGGCCAACTGAAACAAATTGTACAACCAGCAAAAGATTGACAATAAAGAACAAGATGGAAAAAACTAACAACTTGTCTTTCCTTTTTAACCACAAAAGAACTACCAGCGCAATAATAAAAACAGGCGATAACCAAATAGACAATCCAAAAGCATCAACAGGTGGATAGGGATGAAAAGCAGATAACGGGTATGGAACAAAGAATCGTGCCGCATAAATCATGACCGTATAGCAGGCAAAAAAGAATCTGGTCCACAAAGGATATGTATCAAAACTTACGATCGCATCGGCTGACTGAACTTTCACGGTGATAAATCCAAAGACCAACGAAAGAAGGAAAAAAGGCATCTTTTCTGCAATTATTTTCCAGTTAAATAACCGCCCTTTCCAATAATCAAGCAATAGCAAAACAATGGGGAGAATGACAGCAGCCGGTTTTGATAAAAGAGATAGAACAAAAAATACAAAACAATAAATAATATTCGCTCTTTTACTGCCCTCAAGAAATCGCCAATACCAGATCAAAGACAATAAAAAAAAGAAAGTATATAACACATCCTTTCGTTCGGCTATCCACGCTACCGACTCGACATGCATTGGATGTATCCCAAAGATCAAAGAAGTGAATGCGGCAACATACACTTTCTTACCGGAAATATTATAAATAAAAAGAAATACAAGGGCCGTATTCAAAATATGCAACAACCAATTTATGAGATAATATGAAAATGGCTCTGTACCGGAAACCGCATAATTTAAAGCAAGAGAGACCATCGTCAGGGGATGATAGTTTGATGCAGAAGCATCGGTGAACATTGCCTTCCAGTCAAGCTCCTTCACCAACCTGTTTCTTGTAATATAAACATCATCATCCCAATTAGTAAATGTATTCGTCAATATCGGTAAAAAACAAATTCCTGTAAGGACCAATACAGGAATCAACCACGGCCAGAATGATCTGGTTTCCCCGGACCTGGTATTTACCTCCTGTACCGATCGACCCGGCTTGCTCTTTGGTTTTATCTTGCTCCTTCTGCTCATGCTCCCGTTAATTATTTTATTTCCAAAGAAAGTTTATAACCGTCGGAGACTGTTGTGCCGAGCTGTTCAGCTCTCAAAGCATCTTCCCTGGCTTTCTCAATGTTACCCATCCTAAAATAACAAATGGACCGGTT
>DASVAM010000196.1:0-3715 GCA_036376375.1 Chitinophagaceae bacterium | reverse complement strand
TCATTCCCCATGTCCCGGATTCGGATCAGGCCTAACTGTTATCAATCTTGCGCCAAATACCCTTCCGGCCGTTTTACCATAATTGGCCTCTATCCTGACCGTAATCTTTTCTTTACCCTTCAACATATCCTCAGGAATTTCATATTCGGTGTCATAAAATTTTCCCGTCTTGCCACCCTTCCATTCCTCCGTTGCGATCTTTATGCCATCGACCAAAATATCAAACTTCCGGTCTTTATCGTCTCCAATATAGGTCAATAACAAATTACACAGTGTCGCATTATTCGTTTTCAATTCAAATGAAAAATAACTGTCTCTCCTTGCTTCACGTCCCTTTCTTCCTAATGCATCACTGACGTAACTTCTTTCCCCGGCTTTTAAATTATGATCTCTTTCAGGTTGCATCTCGCCGATCCTGAAATTATCAATTGTCTTTTCTTCGATCTCTTTTGCCCGTTTCTTTTCCGCTTCATATTCCGATTGTCGTGCGGCCCAGTCGGCATTGGTAAAATAATCCCAATACACACTATAATATTGGTCGTAGGTTTTGTAAAACGGGATCAATTTTACGTCAAAAGGTTTCCCCACTCCTTTCATTTCAAATTCCAATGATTGTGATGCAGGTTTTAGCCAATCGTTTACTTCCTTATTATCCGTGAGCAAAACAGGCGTTCCGTAAACAGGGTCAGGCATTTCATTTCCCAATAACCCTGCTAAAACAACCGGGCCGTATTTAAATGCAATGCGATTTGGATTATCCGGCATTGCTTCCGTATAAAGACCCATCGTAAATCTCATTTCTAACCGGTCATTTGTTTTCATCGTCACTCTTAAAGGGATATACCCATCAATCCTGTCAAATTCAAATTTGCCATCGTATGATCTTATATTCTGATTTTCTCTTCCATTCATGAAGAATCTTGTTCTTCCTGTTGACCAAAATGGTTTCCGTATCAACAAGGTAAATGTTCTGCTTGTTTCGCCGGAGAAAACAAATGTAGATGAGTTTGCTTCGGGAAAATTTGTTTCCTGCGTCAGTACGATCCCCTGCTCTTTCCAGTTTACAACCGATGGAATAAACAAATTCACAAAAAGCTCTCCATGATCACCATGACTATAGATCTGCTCTGCATATTTTGAGTGATTTTCGATGCCGCTTCCCACGCAACAGGTAAACGTTGTGAAAGGTCTGCTGAATTCTTTCTTCGATCCCATTCGAAGAGGAACAAAATAGGTCATCATGCCGTCAGTGGGCCTTTGGGAAGCAAGAATATGATTATATAAAGCCCGTTCATAATAATCCATTAACTCACCAGATGGATTCAAGGCAAACAGGTGCCTTGTAAGCTTCAGCATATTGTAAGTGTTACAGGTTTCACAGGTGGCATCACTTAAGCGTTCGCTTAACGAATCCCTTCCTCCACAATATTCATAATTACTGTTTCCACCGATCACATAACTGTGATGCTTCACCATCGACTCCCAAAAAAACGAAGCAATTGTTTTATCTCTTTCATTTCCGGTCAATTGATATTGTCTTGCACTACCGATCGCTTTGGGAACATTTGTATTGGAATGTTTTCCTGGCAGTGGGTCAATTTTTTTGGCTAACTGTCCCATCACAAACTCATCGTAAAACTTATAGGAGAGATCAAGATATTTTTTGTTGCCGGTAAATGCGTAAATATTGGCCAGCACATCATTCATGCCACCATATTCACAATTCAGCATCTTCAATCTGGTGGAATCCTCGAGATGATTCACTGTATTGTAGGTCCAGTCGGCCATGCCAACGACTATCTCCAATGCTTTCTTATTATCACAATATAAATAAGCATCACACAAACCAGCCATTACTTTATGCACGGTATACCAGGGACTCCATCCTCCATTCAGATCAAATCCGGAGGATCTGATCTCACCTTTTGCAACTTTACCAAAAATTGAATCTTCTTTTGGAATTGCGCCAACATAACCCGTCTTTCTTGCCTGCTGGCATTTTCCTAATTCATCAACGATATAATTTATCCTGTCTTTAAATTCCACATTACCGGTGGCAACATACATCATGGATGCAGCAGATAAATAATGACCAAGCGTATGCCCGGACAAGCCATCGCTTTCCCAACCACGATAGATAGAGTCTTTTGTAGGCAATCCCGCAAAGAGGTGAAAACGGTGAAGTAAACGATCCGGCTTTAACGAAAGCAAATAAGCACTGTCCAGGTCCATTGCGTGTTTAAACGGGCTGTTTAAAAGTTTTACCTCTTTCAGATTAA
Source organism: Chitinophagaceae bacterium (assembly GCA_036376375.1). GTDB lineage: Bacteria > Bacteroidota > Bacteroidia > Chitinophagales > Chitinophagaceae > VBAS01. The sequence continues at coordinate 1,436 of DASVAM010000196.1, read as the reverse complement.
ATGCGTAGGCTTTTACATGAACAACTGGTGTTACTTTCACACTGGCATTCGTCTTCTCCGGCACATAGGATTGCGCCCATAGAGCCGAATTATAAAATAAGACCAAGTATAAAATTGTCTTCCTCATGTAGCTATTTCTTCCATTTAGTTTCCAGCATTTTTATAAAATATCCGCCTACCACGCTTCTTGCCTGGAAACCGACCTGCTTACCATCAATTGTTTCGTGCCAGTCGCTTAATGGAACCCTGGTTGGTGTTTCGGTGGCGAATTTATAAACTGGCTTTATCAATGCTTCAAAATCTTTTGGATCGTTGGCCATCGTAGCAGTCCAGAGTATCCAGTCATTCTTTGTATAAGTTCTCCGGCTATCCAATGGCAAACCAAATTGATTTTGTTTTGTGAGGTAATATTTGATCTCTTTATCATAAACCGATTGAGGAAAGAGATTTAAGCCAAGCAATTTATCCCAAACCAAATTATATTTTTGGCTCCATGTTCCTTTCTTATCAAACGTCAGTGAGTAATGATCGCCGTCATCGGCCATTTGCATCCACCGCGCGGCATAATCTGTGGCGATATTATGATACTTACCGGCATCGCCTTTCTTATTAAGTCCTTTTGCCATTTGTGCATAACAAGCAATGCCTACGATCGCTTTCATTGATAAATTCACGTTTCGTGCAAGATGTCCTGCAAAATCATCCGTACACAATTGATTGGCCGGATCGAATCCATCATTCACTAAAAACTCAACCCATTTACTTAATACATCCCAATGTTTTCTCGCAAAATCATACTTACCTTCTGCTTTGCAAATAGCCGCGGTAAGAATGATCATATTACCTGCTTCCTCAACAGGCATATCTTCAGGATATGTTTGCCCGTTTGCCAATGGATAAGTACCAAGATCATGTGCCGGAAATGGTTTCGTCCACATAATGCCTTCACTGTATTCCATAAGAGGCTCCACCATTCCTTTTAATAATGCAGGATTATAAATTAATGTCAGGGGTGCCGAAGGATAAGTAACATCCACAGTCCAAATTGAGCCATTGCTAAAATTTTCCTTTTGAGGAAACAGGATCTCATTCTTTGGTCCTCTTACTAATTTATGAGCGGCTAATGATTGACGATAAGCCAATACGCAAAGATCTGCATAGGTCTTTCCCCCTGCTTTTATTGCATCTTCATAAAGCTCCTTGTCGAATTTATCGCAGCGATCAGCAATTGAAGGATATTCATCAAAAGATCTTTTGATCATTTCTTCCGCAGTAGAAAAATTTTTCTTCCACCATGCCCTTAGATTCTGACCAAAATACTGAATAGCATACAGATCATCATAAGCCAGCATAATTGTCCTTTGCGCAGGTTCCGGCTTAAGTGAACCATAATTAATTTCAAGTCCGATAAGATCCGAAAATCTTACTTCATCAGG
>DASVAM010000027.1:0-3058 GCA_036376375.1 Chitinophagaceae bacterium | reverse complement strand
CGATCATCGAGCAGGTCGCTGTCGCTGCGAATAAAACCATTTACAAGATCACGAACCGGCGCCATATTTCTTTTCAGAACGATCAATTCCTTACGAAGCAGGTTGATCTTTGCCAGGGACCGCTTTGAAGAACTTCTAACAACCTCTTCTTCCAGTTCTTCTATTTGGTCGCCAAGATTTTCCATTACAATGAAATAATGGTCTACGATAAGATCCAGCATTGCGTAGCAGAGATAATCGGCGCCGGACTGGCGGAGCCGGCTGCTTGTTAATTTTAGCTTTTCCCGCAGTGAGTTAAATACATCGCGGCCCGGATCCTCCTGGAAGCTTATCACAAAATTTTTTCCAAGTACAATACTGATCTGTTCCTGCTCAACTGAATTGTCCTGGGGATTATAATAAAGCATATTCAGCAGGCAGAAAAGGATATTATCTAGTTCATCCATTTTGGGCCGCTGGTTGATACTCATGATATCTTCCTGTATCAATGCGTGTATTCCATAATAGTTTGACAATGTTTCTACATCGGCTTTGCGAATGCCATCAATATTGATCCAGGTAATGGTTTCCCTGGATAAGAACTGGAAACAGTCCCCGATGTCCTTCGGCTCGAATATTTCTATGCTATTGGCATTATAATCAAAAACAGTAATTTTTATCTCCTTCGAATCTTCCCGGAGAGGGATGATGGTTGGGTTTTGGCTTAATATTTCGCGGGTACGCTTCGTACCAAATAAGTTTAGTGGCACGAGGTAGCGCAGATATTTTTCTGGTTTTAGCTTTACATTCATGAGCCTCGTAAGTTAGGAAATAAATATTTTCAATTGAACGGGAATTCAAAAATAAACCATTGCCCTGGTTATATTTGTTAATCATAAAATATAGTCAATGCCATCACAAAAACAGGAGTTTTCTTTTCCCGGTAAAACGACCGACCAGCTTTTAGAAATTGCTTACGGAACTTTTTCAGAGCTTGGCTGGACGCCCAAATATGCCGGTCCTAATGTGATCGTTGGTTATACGCCCCGCAGCTCGTTTAAACATGATGATGAAATAATAGTGGAGGCAGAGGAAGAAATAATGTGGGTTACGAGCAGCCTGGTGCATAATGAATCCTTTGATCTGATGGGCAGGAACAAGAAGCATATCAGGGACTTCATAACGACTTTTGAAAAAGTAAGAGCAACTGTGCCAAGGCCTGAGTGGGCAGAAGCGATCGAAGAATTAAGGCAACAAACCGTGCAAACGGCAACAGACGGGACAAAAGAAGTAGAGGAAATAAATAAGGTGATGAATCTTTCCGGATCCAATTTGTATGTGACCTATGGCATCATCGCAATAAATGTTATTGTATTTGTTTTAATGGCAATTAACGGGGCCGGGATATTTGAGCCACACGCATTGGTTCATATCAATTGGGGGAGCAATTATTCTCCACTCACATTATCCGGCGATTGGTGGAGACTGTTCACCTGTATTTTTATTCACTTCGGGATTATCCATCTTGTAATGAATCTCTACGCTTTGTATATGGCCGGCGTATATCTTGAACCGATGCTGGGAAAGGCCAAATATATAATAGCCTACCTGGCAACAGGAATTTTTGCAAGTCTTGCCAGCCTTTGGTGGCATAGTGAAGGAGTAAACAGCGCAGGTGCATCAGGAGCCATCTTTGGAATGTACGGAGTTTTTCTTGCTTTGCTCTTCACCAATCTTATTCCAGGACAAATAAGAAGATCTTTGTTGCAAAGTATCGGAGTCTTTGTCGTATTTAATTTGATCTATGGTACCAAGGGCGGCATAGACAATGCTGCGCATCTTGGTGGGTTATTGAGCGGCATGGTTATCGGATTTATTTTTTATACATTATTAAAAAAAGAAGAGAGGGGAATAAAAAACAATCTTGCATTAGTAGCAATAATGGCAGCAGCCGTTTTATCAGCTTGGATGTATTTAACCAGTCCGGGAAATCAAATTCCACCTGAAAGACGCAAGGCCGAATTGGATTTCTTAAAAGAAATGAAATATCCTGATGGAGAATTGCTATATGAAAAGTATCGGAAGTTTGGCCAAAGCGAAGAGAAGATTGTAAAAATGTTCAATGATGGCATCAACAATTATAAAGACTGGCTTACTGCAAACGAGGAAAATCTCAGGTTGGAATTTGAAGAAGCAACGTCTGCGATCGAGGCCATGAAGGGTCTCGACATATCGCCGGCAGCCAAAGAAGAGGTGAACCTGCTCGGGGAATTATTGAATGCACGCAAAGAACAGGTGACAATCATAAAATTACTTGTACAAGAGGACAATCCCGAAAACCGGTTGAAGCTTGCTGAAATTAGAAATAAGCAGGAAGAAATATTGGCCAGGTTAAATAAAAGAAAATAAATTATAAGAACAGTTTTGCTTTTTCAAGATCTTCGGGTGTGTCGATAGCAATATTGTTATAATCTGTTTCTGCCATTCTTATTTTAATACCGTTTTCCAAATAACGAAGCTGCTCCAATTTTTCAATTTTTTCTAAGGAGGACTGTGGCCATTTGGTAAAATTCATCAACACATCTTTTTTATAAGCATACACCCCGACATGTAAGAAATATTCATTCATCGCTTTTTCATCTCTTTGATAAGGAATAATACTCCGGCTAAAATAAAGTGCATTACCGGATCGGTCTGTCACGACCTTTACATTGTTAGGATTTGCAGCTTCTTCCTTTGAGATCTTTCTCATCAGTGAGGCAACCTGTACATTGGGCTCATGAAAAAGACGAACTAGTTTTTCCAGTGGTTCCTTTTTTATAAAAGGCTCATCTCCCTGCACATTTACAATGACATCAACATTCCCGTCTGAAGCCTCACGGGCAGAAATTTCGGTAACCGCTTCAGCAATTCTGTCACTTCCGCTTTCGTGTTCTTTTTTACTCATCATCACTTTACCGCCATTCTCTTTTATTTCTGTGCGGATAATGTCGCTGTCCGTTACTACAAAAACATCGTTGAATAAACCCGTTGCCGCTGTATTATCATATACATGCCGAATGATGGGTTTATTTCCCAA
>DASVAM010000315.1:0-6572 GCA_036376375.1 Chitinophagaceae bacterium | reverse complement strand
GTTATTTCACTTCGACATTAATGAATATTAATTAATATTAACTGGTACAGGCGGCGCATAAACGCTAAGATCATGCAGGAAAATTACATCACCGGCGATAGGAAACCGTGCTTAATCCCTTGTCCGTAGTTTTTTCATTTTCATTCTGCATCAACAGTCGAAGTCTGACGCTTTTTAAAGATTGACATTCTTTATAAGTGTTATTCGTACAAAGAACGATGCATAAAGATGCTCCCATTATCTGTTCAAATTTCTACACTGATAACTTTTATACAAATTCATAAGTGTATAATATTCTTCGATGTTTTTTATTGGTAGTTTTTGGCGAATGGGTTTGGATATATTTATTATAGCGTAAAAGATTTTGTCGTATTAGTACTTCTACTTAACCAAACAACCAACTTGCTATCATGACTAACGGACCCGGGTGTCGTCTCTGCGCCTGGTTAAACTCTTCTTATATCAAATTTTATTAAAACTTTAAATTGTTTGCTTATGAAACAAAGAATGTTTCTTTTATTAGGAGTGCTATGCTCCTTTGTATATTATTCATGCACAAAAGAAGTTAAGGAGTCAACGGAGGTTCCCGCCGGGGAAATTGCCACAAGCAGACCCACGGGAAATCCCAGTACATTTTTTGATCCTGCCGGACTGATCTCAGCCAGCCAGCATGGGGTCTTAGACACGATTCAAAAAGGGTTTAGGTTTACCGAAGGCCCTGCTGTTGATAAAGCGGGAAATGTATTTTTTACGGATCAGCCTGATGATAAGATCTACAGATGGGACGCATCCACAAATGCTATTACCACATTCTTAACCGGGACAGGTCGCGCCAATGGAATGGCGTTTGACAAAAATGGTGATCTCATTGCCTGTGCCGATATGCATGGTGAACTTTGGAAAATACACCCGGATGGCAGCCACGAAGTATTGGTGAATAACTATGGTGGCAAATTATTAAATGGCCCTAATGATGTTTGGGTAAACCCCGCTACCGGAGGTATATATATCACAGACCCGATGTTTCCAAGAGGTTATTGGGATAACACGGATCCCCGCAAAATTGGTAATGCTCCGGGCTGGCCCCCAATTTATTCAGAACAAGGTTCGGGTGTAGCGGGTCATGTATATTACCTTGCCCCCGGAAGCAGTACATTAGTAAGAGTAACGACAATGGCAGGATGGAACCCGCAATCCACACTTCCTAATGGCCTTGCCGGAAGTCCTGATGGTAAAAAACTATACGTCAACAAATGGGCCGGTGGTACGACTGCCGGTGCCGTTGGCTTCCCCGGCGGACTCTGGGTTTTTGATATTAATCCGGATGGATCACTTTCTAACATGAGAACATTTGTTTCAAATTTGGCCGGCTGCGATGGTATGTCAATGGATGACCAGGGAAATGTTTACCTGAGCAGCGGAGCGGGAGTAACCGGCTTTGATCCTAACGGAAATAGGATCCTGACAATTCCTACGGGCGGTGGAGCAACCAATAATGTTTTCGCCGGCAAAAATAATAAACAGCTGATCATTACAGGCGGCGGTCTTAGTTCTCCGCCTTTCCCAAATAATCAAGATCGATTGACGACCGTAAAGATGAATGTAAAAGGTGTGGAAAAATTCTAGTTACACATACAGGCAGTTAGATTTCAAGCAAGCTCCCATCTCTACGGGAGCTTGTTATTTTTTGGCAGTCTACAGGTTGGCGTCCTTGTCAATGGGAAGAATGAGGTGCCGTTTGCAAGTACGCCAACGGCAGATATCGATTAGTACATAAAAAACATTAATTACCTTTCAATATCTATTGAGCCAGCAGGTAAAAAAAACGGTAAAGAGTAACTGATGAACGATACTGTTGACACCTTCGCCAAACAAAATTTAATGTCTGACAGTTTTACGGATTTGATAAAACAACAACAGGCGGCTCTTAAATCGTTTTTATACAGGCTCACGACTTCAAAAGAAGATACTGAAGATATCGCACAAGAAACTTTTGCCAAAGCATTTCAAAAATTTGACACTTTTAAAGGGAATTCGTCTTTTAAAACATGGCTTTTTTCAATTGCTTCCAATATTGCCAGGGACCATTGGAGGGCAAAAAAACGATGGACATCAACGGCACAAGACAAATGCAAGGAACTTATCGGATCAACAGCACAGCTCGCAACTGAATTACACGACATCAACCAAACATCGGCTTATGGGAAATATGAGATTCGTGAACATATTGATTTTTGTTTTACGTGCATCATGAAAACAATTTCATTGGAACAACAACTTTCATTAATGCTGGCCGACATCTATGATTTTAAAATAACGGAAATAGCAGAAATACTCGAAACCACGGCAGGTGTCGTTAAACACTATTTGCACAACGCAAGAACAATTATGCGGAACATATTTGAACAACGTTGTGCCCTGATCAACAAAAAGGGAGTTTGTCATCAATGTTCTGAACTGAACGGTTTTAATAACACAAAAGCAGAAACCCAGCGAATAATTGCCGGAATGGATCTGGTTAAAGCATCTCACGAACCCAATAAAGAACGACTTTTCTCGATCAGGACCTCTATTGTAAAAGCCATAGACCCATTAAACGCCAACGGAATTGATTTACATAACTTTCTTCTCAACTGCACTCATAAAGCAAATGAGATAAGTTAACAATACGATTCCCCGATCGTTCTTTTGCTTCCGTTCGTCTAAAGTTTATAAACACCAAAACTTTTAGAAATGAAAAAAGCAATTGAACAAAAAATCCTTTTCAGGGGAGCGACAGCGAAAGAATTGTTTGAGATTTTTGTCAATCCCCAAAAACATTCAGCTATTCACGGCGGAGCCAGGACAAAGATTTCAAGCAAAGAAGGCGACAGTTTTTCCCTGCTGAACGGAAATCTCAACGGTAAAAACCTGCTGATTGTCCCTGACAGAATGATAGTGCAGGCATGGCGTGGTAACGTTTGGGAAAAAGACGACCTTGACTCGATCCTGGTACTTGTATTTTCTGATACCGGGAATGGAGCAAAAATAGAAATGGTCCATGCCTTTACCCCAAATCAGTTTAGGGAGTTATGGCACGAAATCTATTGGCAACCGATAAAAGAATTTATCAGGGTGAAGCGATAATGGTATGCTGCTAATATCGGGTTGGAAACCGTAGCATATGTTGGCGTTCATACCATTGAGAACGTTTGCGAAAACGCAAATGACCCCGCCGGGTCGCTCAACGTTTTTATATTTAAATTTACCTGTTGCAAGATGTAAGGTTGGGCCCCGAAAAAAGATATATCAAAAGAAAGTTGCGTATTTAATAAACAGTAAAATGGAAACTTTAAATAAAAAAATGTTAGCAGCAGCTATCGGCGGGGACCTGGCGACTGTAGAAAAATTGGTCAAAGAGGGAGCGGACATAAATTACACCGATGCTCACGGAAATTTTGCGATGTTCGCTGCAGCCTGGGAAGGCGATCCAAAAGCATTAGACTTGTTTTACCATTTAGGCGCGAAAACATCATTTGATGATGCCAACTTGCTGTGCAATGCTGCTTACAATGGCAAGACAGCATCTGTGAAATGGTTATTGGACAAAGGCGAAAACGCGAATTTCACTTTTTCAAATACTGGTGAAAATGCCTTGCATTATACTATCTGCAAAACGAGTGAAATGGACGAAAGGGTCGAAATTGTAAGAATATTAATAACAGCAGGCATCGATGTCAATAAAAAAACATTGGCGGGCAAACCTACTCTCTGCTTTATGCGTGACGCTTACCTAAAGGGAGAATCACCGCTGCACAGAGCTGCGGCTTTCGGAAACACCGCTATAATAAGAATACTGCTGGATGCAGGCGCTGAGCCTTCAATGAAAGACGCAAATGGTGACACTCCAATCTCCTGGGCAAGCTGGTACCTGAGAGACGCTGATGTGTTACGATTGTTAATTTATGAAAATGTACCTGCTATTCATTAATTTAAAAACAAGCAAAGAAACCAGGAGAATCATTAGCTTGATTAATCAGACCAGGTTTCTGAACTTTAGGATCGAAATAGCATCTTCACTCAAAAAAATAATTCTATGATCATCGTTCACGACATTTTTATTTGCAAACCTGGTAACGCTTCCAAAGTTGCCAAACTGTTTAAGGAAATAATGACAGGCGATAATAATCTGCTACATGTGATGACTGATATGACAGGGCAGTATAACAGGGTTATTATTGCGACCAAATTTGAAAATCTTGCCAACTATGAACAGAGTTGGAAAAGGTATGAAGAAGATACCGAGGAGAATAGAAAAATGAAAGAAAAAATGAAGGGATACCACGAGATGTATCTTTCCGGTTCCAGGGAGATATATCATGTTTGGTAAACTGCGCAACTATCGGAGCCTGTACAACCTAAAAAAACAAAAATGCTGAGAACAGTAGGTGACTATTGATTAAATTTAGTGTCACGAATCAGACCAGGTTATGAAACTATTGCTGCTGCTTTTTATTTTGCTGGTTGCCCCTTACCTATCGGCCCAGGATTCAGCATATGTCACCATTAAACAAGGTTATAAAGTTGGAGAAGTTCTTCCACCTGCTGATATGTATTATTATCCTCAATTCACAAAAGGAGAAGTTTTTTTCAGAACCGGCATGAAGGCAACAACAAAGTTGAACTATGCCCGTGTATATGATGAAATGCAGTTTATCGATCCCAAAGGCGATACGCTTGCATTGGGAGGTGAAAAAAACATCAAATTCATTGCTGTTGGCAAGGACACATTTTATTATGCCGAAGGATATGTAAGAGTGACCGCCCATAATGAAGATGTACAATTGGCCGAGAAGCAAGTCTGGGTAATGGCGGATATTCGAAAAGCCGGTGCTCTTAACACTTCCAGTTCCTCAGTCGGTATCACCTCCGCCAGGTCTTTCAGAAATGACGGCGAAGTGACGAGAAACAATTTAGCGCTTAACGAAGATGTAGTTCTTCGAAAAGAAACGCAGTACTACTTTGGCGATGATTACAACAATTTCGTACGAGCCGGTAAAAGGGGTTTAATGCAACTTTTTCCAAAAGATGAACGGAGCATTTCGAATTATTTAAAAGAGAATAAAACCGACTTTAATAAAAAGGATGATATTGAAAAATTATTCCGGTTCTTAAGCCAGCTTCATTGATCAGTATGTTCGAACTTCCTTTTGGTTAATGGCAACCCAGTATAGTACATATTCAACATTTACTTATCTTTCGACAACTATTCATTAAAACAATCACTTATGATATCCGGTACATGGTCAAAAAGAATTGTAGTAATGATCATCATTACGGCATTCGTTCCCGCCTTTCGATCTTCTGGCCAAATATCTTCTGACAATGATCTTTACAAACAGACAAGCGAGATGGCTGATATAATGATTCAGTATGATGCCGACAAAGCGAGCATCCGGCGCTTTTATTCAACTGCGGCTCAGCAACAGGGTGGATTTGGTCAGCAGCAACAAGGTGCCAACTATAATTCACCCGAAAGAAGGAAACGTTTTTTACAATTGATCGATGAGTATAATGCGAAATTGCAAAAACAATCTTTCGACAAATGGAATATTAATGGCAAAGTTGACTATATACTTTTTAAACGCAACCTGGACGCTGAGCAATACGAACTACAGGAAGAACAAAAAACCTATGATCAGATCGCACAATACCTTCCCTTTTCAGACAGGCTCTATGCCCTTCAAAAGCCAAGACGACGTGGTCTGGCCGTGAAAGGAGAAGAGGTGGCCAGGGAATTGAATGATATCAATAAAGAAATAACAAAGTCGATAGCCAGGTTAAAGTCGATGGACAGTTTGGAAGTAAGACAGGCCAACCTTGCCTCCGATGCTGCAAGAGGATTACAGGGAATGCTGAAAGATTATTTTAATTTTTATAATGGCTATGACCCGATGTTCACCTGGTGGGTACCGAAGACCTATGCGGAAACAGATAGCCTGCTCAATGTATTTGGAACGGGGATAAGAAGAAAAGGGAAAGTAACCACTTCGCAGAAAGATGATGGCAGTGGAATTGTTGGAAATCCTATTGGGAATAAAGAATTGATCCGCCAGTTGCAGGTAGAGTTCATACCTTATACTCCCGAAGAACTGGTTGATATTGCCAATAAAGAATTTGCCTGGTGTGATGCAGAACTGCTCAAAGCTTCCCGCGATCTTGGTTTTGGTGATAAGTGGAAAGAAGCATTAGAAAAGGTAAAGAAAACTTATGTGCCACCGGGAAAACAACCGGAAGCGATGTATGATCTGTATAAACATTCAGTCGACTTCTTAAAAAAGAATGATCTGCTGACATTGCCGCCATTATCTGAAGAGGACTGGGGCATGTATATGATGAGCCCGGAAAGACAACGAGTAAGTCCTTTTTTCCTGGGGGGACAATCATTGATTATTTCTTATCCCACCAACACCATGACCTATGATGAGAAAATGATGAGCATGAGAGGAAACAATCCCAATTTTTCTTTTGCTACGGTTCATCACGAGTTACTGGCTGGTCACCACCTGCAGGGATATATGAATGCCCGTCAT
>DASVAM010000313.1:0-2998 GCA_036376375.1 Chitinophagaceae bacterium | reverse complement strand
GCATCCATTGTTTCATTATACATCTCCCAGATCTCGGTGCTGTTCATTGCCGGATTTTCCGTAACGGGATCACGAAATCCTAAAATGCCATCATCTACAGTTCCGAGTATTGGCATTAATCGTCCATATTCATCTTCTGCTTCAAATAGAATAAGTTTTCGCGGAGCTAGTTCTGTTTGCAAGGGCACAATCGGTGGACGCAGTGTTGCGGGCAATGTTGTAAGAGGATAACTTTCATCTAGTGGCTTATTTATTCTGAAAGCCATGATGCGTCCTGTTGTTAACGGATCGGGTGCTGATCCTTTTGGATAGGGGGTCTTTGCATTATTTTTTAAAATGATCGTTTGGCCCCATAAAGCTGGGTTGGAAAAATCTATAATGATATCTTTTCTTTCTCCCGGCGCGATCAACATTTGATTTGTCGTAAATGGCGATGGCAGCAATCCCTGGTCACTGCCAATTTGAATAAATTGCTCACCTGATGAAAAGAAGAGATTGTAAAACCGCGAGTCGGAACCATTCAATACTCTGAAACGATATTGTCTTGGCTCCACATCAAGTACCGGCCATGTCATGCCATTCACCAATATAAAATCTCCAAACATTTCGGGTAAGATGCTGGGATAAGGCACTTCTTCTTCTTCTTCTTCTTCGGAAGTTGATGGATAATACAATTGGCCTGATGAGGTAAACATTCTGTCTTGTATTGCTAAACCTAAATCATAGGGAGCAGCGGGTAAATTATTGGCTGCCTGCAAATTCATTTCGTTTTGATCGGTTATGATATAATATCCTGCAAGACCTGCGTACACATTTAAGCGGGTAACACCTAAGGCATGATCATGATACCAGATGGTGGCGGCTTCCTGATCGTTATGATAATAAAATGGTTGAGCATCTCCCTTGATAAAACCGGGGCCTTTCATGGCAAAATCGGGAGTAAACCACTGATCCGGCAAGCCATCGCTTGCTGATTCCGTATGTCCTCCATGCACATGGGTGACAACAGGTACACCATAGCTTTGCCAATTCGGATCATGTCCAAAAGCCCAATGTATTGATCGGTCAATAGGCAACAAATGTGGTAATGGCTGATTGCTGCCATTCACAAGATTGTTGTGCCAATACACACTGATGGGAATGTCTTTCTTTGCGACAATGGTAGGACCGGGATAAGATCCATTATATCCCCAAACCGTTGTGTTGAGGTGTTGTTTTGTAATTGGGTCAACCAATCCAAGCCACTGATCAAACTGCCTGATATTAATGTTGAAGGTGCCGCCGCTAAGGCCATTGATCACTCCCGGCACGGGCAGCTGATTGACGAACTGTGGTTGCAACCGCGGATTAAGTAATTGTTGTGCATTTGTTGTGTGTGAACAAAAGGAAATAATAACAATTCCCCATAAATAAATTGAGGTAAATAACTTTCTCATAAACTAAGATTTTAGTTAAGATAGAAAAGCTACCAACTGATATTGGAGGACACGATGAGGCATATCAACTCAGGTATTGAATTTCATCCTGTAGATGTATGACCAGCGTGTAACTAGTTGTCTGGCTATTATTTCCCTGGCAAAAACCATGATGACGCAAGTGAGTGATGAAGGCTAACTCCGGGATATGATGAGTTATTTTAAGGGGTTCTCAACTATCTATAACCATCGCAGGTGCTTACCTGACTTCTAACACTTAATTCTAAATTCTAACCCGGAACATCGTACAACATGCAACATCGTCCGGGAGAGTTCTTATTTCTTTGCCCCCATTTTATCAATCCGCTTCAGGATTTTTTTCGCTTTGGGTCCTACCGGGAATTGCCGTGCAAGTGTTGCTCTTATATTTCCCGCTCGCCCGATATATCCGTCAGCAGCAGATGGTCCCCTTACGGAGATCCGGTTACTTACCCATGAAACATTTACATTCCATGTCGGGCTGTTGTATCCCACAGCCGCCCGATAGAGAAAATTTGGTGTAAAGCTGAAACAATCGTCACTGCCAACATCGCTTGTTTCCCTGACCCAACCAACATTCAGATTTGCATTGAGCCCACCGGTTATAAAAAAGTGTTGCGCAAGCACAAGTGTATAGGCATAACCCGCACCGGGTCCTATTTCAAAAAATTGGATCTTATGAATGCCTTGTTGTTTATATGACATTGCCACCGACTCGGGTACTAATGCGCTGTCTGCCTTCACAATGCCGTAATACATTTCACCACCCAGTAAGAACGAACCGGCTGATCTTTTTTGCCACTCATTTTGCACCATGGCCGCCCTGTAAGAGAATTTTTTATCATTCAATACGCGAAAAGGGGCCAATCCAAATAAGTTGAACTTTATATCGGGCCGGATATAATACAGATCCTGGTCATTTGATCCCGTTCCTTTGGGATGCAGAAAGTAACCTTTATAAAAATTTGCATGGAGATCATAGCCCCACTTGCGTCCATACTTGTGTCCCTGGTTTTCCCAGTATTTGGTTTCACCTTTTTGTTCTTCGCCGCGATTCAGAAATCCAAAACCAAAAGCAAGGTTCAACGTAAAGGAACCATAAGTAGCGCCGACCCCCATATTTAAAGTTGTATTCGGGGTATAGCGAAGACGGGGCGTTGTTTCGTTATTTCTTTTTATCTCGAAGGCGGTGTATTTCTGAGAAAAATAATATCGGCCGGTAATTGTTTTACCAAAGAAGGATTCGTAATAAGTTGTATCATGGTCTGGGGCCGTAGCAGGTTCCTGGGCCGGTGCCTGCATGACAATAAACAAAGTAATTATGCATAAGATCCTGCCTCGATAATTTATAGTCACTTAGAAAAATATATTGAATGAATAAAACGGTAAATTGGGTTTCAATTTAATGAATATTTACACTGTTGTTAAGTAAAAAGATGCGTTTAATTTTTTTTTAAACATAGGAGACAGGGAGGCACAAGAAACACAGAGCCTTTCTGTGAATCCCGTGTCATCGTATCGCCATGGTTTCTATTTCTTCCTTA
>DASVAM010000189.1:0-6437 GCA_036376375.1 Chitinophagaceae bacterium | reverse complement strand
CCAATAAGTTTTGAAGAAGGCTTGAAAAAAACTTTCAGCTAAACTATGTGCTCTTTATTTTTCTATTTTCCCTATGTGGTATTTTTTTCACCACATCGACACATAGGGCACAATAGTTTCACATAGCCTTATTGGTTTTTGTAAAAGTTTTTTCACCTGCCCGGATAGCAACAATCAATCTATTCTCGGCTGGCGGGATCGGGCAATTGAACTTTCCGCTTACATAAGCACAATAAGGATTGTACGCCTTGTTGAAATCAATCACATACTTGTCATCCGCAATTTCCTTTATGTCAAGATCAATATATCGTCCGCTTTCATAAGTTTCTTCACCGGTAGTTGCATCCGTAAACGGAATGAACAAATGGTCCCTGTATTCCTTTGACCCCATCAGGTCCTGGCTTTGATATATGTTAAGCGTAACCAACGTATCATTCAATGTAAAATGAATGGTACCGTAAACTCTGTAGTTTTTTTTAATTGGTCCTGAACTTTCCATCCTGAACCACGGAGAATTCATCGTTCGCTCAAACTTGCAGGGGATCCTGTATTTTTCATTAACGGGAAAGAAGGATATCAAATCTTTGTCTTTTCCGCTCACTATTTCATGTTCCTTTACATATTTCTTAAGGTAAGATTCAATGGAGTCATTATATGTTTTGTTTTGTGCAAAAGAAAGATAGGAAGCAGCCGTAAATAAAATAAGAAATAAAATCCTTGACATCTTAATCAGTTAAATCAGTTCAATCAGTTCAATCAGTTAAATCAGTTCAATCAGTTAAATCAGTTCAATCAGAAGTTAATTCATCATCAATACATTCACACTCCTTTGCAGAATGTTGAAAGCAATTTCGGCCATGAGGTTTTCCTTATCAAGAGTGGGATTTACTTCTGTTATTTCAAAACAACAAACTTTACGATTGTACATGAATTTACTGATGAGATCTTCGACTTCTCTGTCCCGCAGACCATTTCCCACCGGCGTGCCCGTGCCCCTTGAAATTGAAGAATCCAGCGCGTCCACATCAAAGCTTATATAAATATCAGTACAGTCATCAAGATAACGGGTAACAGCACGAACAATATTCTCAGGGCCTTTTGTTCTTACCTCTTTGGTCGTGATCAGTTTTATATTTTGTTTATCGATCACATATTTTTCTTCTTTCTCATAGTCCCTTGTGGAGATCAGGACCACATCTTCCGGTAAAACTTTCGGCGAGATCTTGCCAACGTTTTTCAATTTTTCCCAATAGGCTTTTGTTTCATCATCGAGTTTATGAACGGCGCAATCCCTATTGTCTTCAGCAAGTGTGATCGCTAACGGCATTCCATGAACATTCCCGGAAGGAGTCGTGTAAGGTGTATGCAGGTCGGCATGGGCGTCGATCCAGATCACTCCTAACTTACTTTTTGGCTTGGCCATTTTTATACCGGCGATCGTGGCACCGGCAATACTATGGTCGCCACTGATAATGACGGGGAAGAAATTATTCTTAAGTGTTTCCGAAACAGACTTACTTACTTTTTCATACATCGAATAAACACCTTTAACCCTTTTGGCAAAAGGAGATTCTATAGGCTCATACAACAATTTATTTTCATGCGGAATTCTTTCCGAAGGGAAATGAATAAAAAAATTACTCATATAATCCATCGCTGCCACTTTTATTGCTTCCACGCCAAGACTGGCGCCCCGGGTCCCGGCTCCAATTTCAGACGGAACTTCAATAAGCTTGATATTTCGCATACCATCTTTTTTTCAAAAACCACATCAAAAAAATCTGTGCAAATTAGCCATCCCGATAGCTATCGGGAGTAAATAAAAGCGGCAAAAAATGATGCAGCAAATCGTTTTTCAGGATGAGCAAAGCTAAAAAATCAGGGCCGGAAATCCTAATGAGTGTTAGTGAAACAGTGAAACATTAACGGATTATTCATGGGCCGCCAGCACCGGTATAGAACTGTGAAATGCAAGCTTTTTTGTGGAGCTACTCTTGAAAACAGAATCATAAAAACCATGATTGCGGGGAACAGTAATTACGATATCGATATTTCTATCCTGGACAAACTGTTCGATGGTCTCATGAAAATCAAACGTAGTAATAAAATAAAACTCAGGATTGTATTCACTGAATTGTTCTGCCAGCCAGGCTCTCTCTTCTTTTAATTCTTCATTGAGGGCTACGTGTATCTCGCTGTTCACATTAACAATATGCAGTTGTGGTTTAAAGAAATCGAGTACCGCCTTTAAATAAGTCACCGGCGTTATCTCTTCTACATTCTTAAAGTCTGACGCAAGGGCGACATTATTAATCCCGTTATAAGTGGCCTGCGCCGGCACTATTAACACTGGACAAACATCACGCATTGCGATCTTCAAAGTATGGCTGCCTATCAAAGCCTGTTTCATGGCGGATTTACCCGTGATACCCATCACGATCAATGTTGCTGATTTTTGATAAGCCAGCCGTTCCAATGAATCCACAAGATCATCACCTTTTTCGCGAATACATTCTATCTCCTTGTCGCCTTTCGCCAGCAATTCGTTTTTCAGGCTATCGAGATAATGACCGGCAGTTTCATACTCATCATCATGATGATACAGATTATACAGGATAATGTTAGCATCAGGCTTCCCGCTGAGCATTGCAGCGGCATAGCGTGCCGCATTCAACGCCGTTTCAGAAAAATCAACAGGAATGATAACTGTTTTCATAAATCAGTTGTTTTGCAGGTTGTTCGTTTCAGTAAGTGCAGCCGAAAATAGCACAATATTTTGAACGGGATAAAATTTTGTAAGATGATGATTTGTTACCGGCTTTTGGAATTCCATAAGACAACGTTGGGCCAGTTTCTGCCGATGTTGTCGACACTCCATCCGGGTTCGGTATGCTATTGAGCTTTTTTGTGATTTAATGATCTAAACTCGTCAAGCAAGCCATACCCTATTTCAACAAAATAATTTACACCGTCATACCTGCTGGCATTCATTGTTTGTTTGGAAAGATACTTTTGCCGGTCTTTTTCATTCAGGTAAAATTCAATATTCTTTGGTGGTGATTGATCAAAATCCCTTGAGATCACTTTGATCAGCAGATCATCATTAAAATAGAATATTTCAAACCCGGTTGCCATATTAGCCACGGTTGAGTCCTTGCGAAAATAATTTGTCGTAAAACTGACCTTAACAAGTTTGTTTTTTAAAGAATAAAATTTTACATTTTCGATCGATAGTAAATTGGAATGTTGGGTCGCAAATGTATCGGCAACGGAATTTAAACTCAACGTCTTTTTAGATTCAATGACGCTGACAAGGCTGTCTATTTTTTTCTTGACCGGGATCTGTGAGTGCCCTACAGTGAAAAAGTTTATCAGGACCAGAAAGAAGATGGTTTTATTCATCCCGATAAGAACGAAAAACTAACAGCAACATTATAAACCTGCTCAACAGAATTCTCAGGACTGAACGATCGCCTGCCGGTATGCAGGGCAGCAGGGAGTTCCGAAAAGGTTGCGCAAGCAAAGCCTAATCAAGGATATTCAGCCGACCACCAAAAAATCTTTTCCCGAATTTTAACGCAGCCCTGTGAATAATTACTTCTTATTTTAATGAGTTTTGCAGATTATATTCGCCGCTATTAAAACGTTTGCCCGTGCGCCTAAAAAGTCTTGAAATTAAAGGGTTTAAAAGCTTTGCTGATAAAACTGTTGTCAACTTTGATGACAACGTAACAGGTATCGTCGGGCCTAATGGATGCGGTAAATCGAATATCGTAGACAGCATCCGCTGGGTTATTGGCGAACAAAAGATCAGCCACCTGCGAAGTGAGAACCTGGATAGCCTGGTTTTCAATGGCTCCAAAAGCCGCTCGGCCTCGGGACTTGCTGAGGTAAGCCTGACCTTTGAAAACACAAAAAACCTGCTTCCTACCGAATTTAGCACCGTTACCATAACCCGTAAGTTTTATAAGAGTGGTGAGAGTGAATACCGCCTGAATGATGTTCAGTGCCGGCTAAAGGATATCCAGAATCTTTTTATGGATACGGGAGTTTCTACTGATTCCTATGCCATCATCGAGCTGGGCATGGTGGATGACCTGATCAAAGACAAGGAGAATAGCCGTCGCCGGATGCTTGAACAAGCTGCCGGGATTTCTATTTATAAAACAAGAAAGAAAGAAGCGAAGCTGAAACTTGATGCAACGGAACAGGATATTGCCCGTATCGAGGATCTTTTATTTGAAATAAACAATCAATTAAAAACATTAGAGAACCAGGCGAAGAAAGCGGAAAAATACTACGAGGTCAAAAAAGAATATCGTGAAGTAAGTGTTGAATTGGCGAAAGCAGCGTTGGAGAGTTTTAATATTACCTACAAAGAGCTGAATACACAACACGAATCCGAAACTGATAAAAGAATAAAGCTGGAAGCTGAGATCGCCAGCGACGAAGCAGCATTAGAGCAGGATAAGGTTTTGTTTATTGAAAAAGAAAAGGAACTGCAGGCAATGCAGCATGCGTTCAATGAATTGCTGCAACATTTACGATCAAAAGAAAATGAAAAGAATCTGGCTGCCCAGAGACTGGATCATTTGAAAGAGAGAGAAGCAGGGTTACAGGATTTTTTACAAAAAGCAGAAGGCCAGCAGGAAGGAATCGAAGAAAGCATTTCATTTACCGGCTCACAGCTGGAAGAAGAAACCAGCGCATTGGATGGAATGAATGATCAACTGATGCAGTTGCGAAATGAAATGGATGCGAAAAGGGTAGTGATGGATGAAAAAAGAATTGCATTGGATTCATTGCGCAGCGGTTTTCAACAGGTACAGAGAAATCAATTTGAAGCGGAGAAAAAAGTAGTCATCGCTGATACATCCATTCAAAATCTTGGCCGGGCCATACAGCAAATAGAAGATGATAAGATAAAAAGAGATCAGCAACGTACACACTTGGCTGATGAGCTGCATTTGCGTGAAAGAGAACTGAACATCAAAAGAACAGATCTCGAACAATTACAGAAACACCAGGATTACACAAAAGACCAGATACTTCAAACACAGGCATTGCTTGATACGCTGCGGTCAAGGATGGCTGACGAGACCCGTAGGCTGGACGCAAAGAAAAACGAACATGATCTTCTCAAGAGTCTTATTGATTCAATGGAAGGATACCCCGAGAGTGTAAAGTTCCTGCATAACAACGATGGATGGAATCACACGGCGCCCATCCTTTCCGATATTATTTATGTTAAGGAAGAATATAGAACAGCGTTGGAAAATGTACTGGAGCCCTATCTCAGCTATTATGTTGTAAATAATTTGCAGGAAGGATTGCAGGCAGTTCATTTACTGGATGAAAATAAAAAAGGGAAAGCGAACTTCTTTTTGCTTGATAAAATTGAGAACCAGGATTTTCAGGATTATAGGGATTCGGGGGAAAACGGGGAACATCGAATGGAAGGATTGATCCCTGCCTTGAATGTAATTGATGTGGAGGAAAGGTATAAAAAGCTGGCTGAGCATTTATTGGGTAATGTATTTATTGCCGATAATGAAGAAGTTCTTGAAAATAGTAACGGTTTTGTAGTAATAGAAAAAGGTGGACGTTATGTAAAAGGAAAATATTCTTTGACCGGCGGCAGTGTCGGATTATTTGAAGGAAAGAAGATCGGCCGCGCCAAGAATTTAGAAAAGCTGCAGGAAGAGATCATTTCCCAGCATGCAGTTGTTGAACTGTTGAAAGATGAAATACAGGAAAGACACAATGAAGTAATTGCATTCAATGAGGACCTCCGTGAGCATGCTTTGAAAAACACAGAGATCGAAATCCAGGAGCTCACTAACCAGGTCTTTGCATTACATAATAAATTGGAAAATCTTCATGCGCTGCAAAGTCAAAGCCAACAGCGATTGGAGGACCTGAAAAGTGAGATCGGCCATACGCAGGGATCCGTGGAGGCAACCCGTAGCGATCTGAAATGGTTAAGCGAGGAGTTGATCTTACAAGCTGCAAAGGTGAATGAGGGTGAAGAGATATTTAAGAACGAGGAGAACAGCTATAATGATTCAAATCGTCATTATAATGAGTTCAACCTGCTTGTAACAAGACAACAGAGTAAGATCGCCGCCTTAAGACAAGAGCTTGATTTTAAGAATAACCAGTTAAATGAACTGAAGCAGCAGATCGAAAACAATACAGCACAGCTTTCAGAGACGAGACAGCAGACCGAACAATGTATTGAACAACTCGAGCAGGTAGAAGATGAATTGTTCAATATGATGAAGGGTAAGGAAGATGAAGAAAGAAAATTAAATGAAGCAGACCAGGCATATTATAATTTCAGAAATGTTTTGAATGAAAAAGAAAGTTCGCTCCGCCATAAAGTAAAAGATAAAGAACAGGTTGAGCATTTTCTTGCTGAAATAAAAGATAAGCTG
>DASVAM010000309.1:0-5012 GCA_036376375.1 Chitinophagaceae bacterium | reverse complement strand
ACATCCCCAAACTGCACTTCAAATTCATCATTTAATTTCTGCGAGCTGCCTTTGAGATTTTCTGTCCACCAACCGGTAACATTATTGATCGCCTCAAATACTTCTTTAACTGGTTTGCTTACCAAAAATGCTGTTGTGAAGTCTTGTTTATTCATGATTTATTTTTTAGGAAGTCCCCATTTTTCTACAAGTTCCGCGTTAAGCCCACCTTCTTTCGCGTTCGGTTTTCCTTTTCCCGTTTCAATCAGGCTCTTCAAGCTTCCTGTGATATAACTGGTCCAGGCATCAAAACAAACCTGGTAACATTCATAATCAGGGACAAGACCTTCATGAGTAAAACGCAACTGCGTCTTACCATCTTTTTCAGCTATCTCAAAAATGATCCTTGTATTTACCCATTCACTCTTGTCTTTAGTAAAGGAAAAATGGTTATTCAGTACCTGCCAAACGATTTTCTTATTGGGGACCACTTCCACCAGTTTCATTTTGGCGATATGAACATCTTTGTAATGATAGAGAAACACGTCATTCAATTTTTCTGTGTGGCCTTCCACTTCTTCTGACCACCATCCGCGAACATTATTAACTGCCTTAAAAACCTCCTTTGGAGTTTGGTCCACCAGAATTGTAGTGCTAAAATCCTGTAAGGTCATAGTATAATATTTTAGATGTTATAAATAAGATCATGCAAAGCTATTGTCCATGTACCACTTCGAAGGGGTGCTAAATGGACTTTGTGGTGGGTTGATTTGGACATCCTGAATTTTTATCTTTGTTAAAATAAATAGTCGGTGAAACGAGCAATGAAATTTTCGGGCTATTATAAAACCGCGGATCAAAATTTAATTTGACAGAAAAAAATAAAATGAAACATATTACCATATTAGTTCCTAACGGACAGAATGATCTCAGTACTGTTGCCAGCATCGTTGGTGCTTATGAAATATTAGTAAGAGCCGGCGAATATTGGAAGAAGAGTGGTAAACGGGAATTGTATAAAGTTGAATTGGGCGGGGTTTCAAAAAAAGCGGAGGTCAACAACGGCATGGTGATACTGAAGCCACATGTCAACATTTCTGCCTTAGATAAAACCCATCTCATTATTATCCCGCCCACATCTTTTAATAGTTATGAAAAAGCGGTGAAGGGAAATCAACTTTTGGTTGACTGGATCAGGAAGCAATACCGAAACGGAGCCGAAATAGCAAGTATCTGCACGGCTGCATTTCTGCTGGCATCATCAGGATTGCTGGATGGAAAAAATTGCTCTACACATTGGGTAGCGGCCGACAGGTTCAGCGCTCAGTTTCCAAAAGTCAACGTGCAGGCTCAAAAATTAATTACAGATGAATATGGAATTTATACCAATGGGGGCGGTTATTCTTTTCTGAACCTGATGATCTATTTGGTGGAAAAATATTATGACAGGCAAACCGCCATTTATTGTTCTAAAATATTCCAGGTGGAGATAGACAGGAACAGCCAATCTGCGTTCGCCATATTTTCGGGACAGAAGTCACACGGAGATGGGATGGTAGAAAAAGCACAGGCTTATATTGAAGAAAATCTGCATGAAAAAATATCTTTTGAACAGTTGTCTTCCCGGTTTGCGGTTGGCAGAAGAAATTTTGACAGGCGATTCATTAAAGCAACCGGTAACACGCCACTGGAATATTCGCAACGAGTAAAAATAGAATCAGCTAAAAAAGCATTGGAAACAAGCCGCAAAACAATCAATGAGGTAATGTATGAAGTAGGATACTCTGATGTAAAAGCCTTTCGTGAAGTGTTCAGAAAAATAACGGGTATATCACCATTGGAATACAGGAATAAGTACAATAAAGAGGCGGTGGTCTAAAATTACCATTTTATCTAGGTGGCTTACGGGTATTCATCCTTTGATCTCTGTAGCTTTTGATTATTCAGCCCTGTGCTTCCCGGCCAGTTTTGTTGTAGGATTTTGTTTTTCTTTGCTTACTGTTTCGGGGTTTGGAGTCCCGTCCGCCACTCCTTCGTTCATTTCTATATCTTGTTCACTTCCCTGGTTAAATGTTCCACTTCCCGCGTTCGGTTCCTGTTTGTGCGTCACCCCTGCGGCAGGCTGTTCTTTTTTATTTTTCTTTTTCATAGAAGTAATTTTAATGTAGAGTGCATTAAACATGCCAAATGGCCAGAATATTTATCACCGGTTCCGCTGATGGACTTGGACAGTTGTCAGCAAAAGCCCTCATAGAACAGGGGCACAACGTTGTATTGCATGCCCGTAATGCCGGACGTGCACTCGATGCTATTAAGAATAATCCAGAAGCGGACACTGTTGTAACAGGAGATCTGTCAAACATGGAAGAAACGAAAACGCTTGTTGAGAAGGTCAACAGCTTCGGGGCATTTGACGCTGTCATTCATAACGCAGGAGTCTACCGTGCCTCGTCAAAGGAAATTTTTGCCGTTAATACGTTAGCGCCTTATATTCTAACATGCATGATCCAAAAACCAACCCGGTTGGTTTATTTAAGTTCCGGCATGCACTTGCATGGACATTCAAAACTGGAAGAGTTTGATAGTGGTAATCCCCGCATCACTTATGCTGATTCGAAATTGCATGTGGTGATGCTTTGCCTGGCAGTAGCACGAAAGTGGCCACAGGTTTATTCCAATGCAGTTGATCCCGGTTGGGTTCCTACCAAAATGGGTGGTCGTGGTGCACCAGATGATCTGCACAAAGGATATGAAACGCAAGTGTGGCTGGCCGGGAGCAATGAAGAACAGGTGAAAGTCAGCGGCCGTTATTTTTTTCATAAGAAAGAAAGGCATTCTAGCCACGAAGCTGACGATCTGTTATTACAGGAGAGATTTTTAACCTTATGCAAAGAAGTTACTGGTGTTTCATTTCCTCATTAGAAGCGACCAATAATTGTTTATATTCGGTAATCGACAACTTATAATAATACACGAGTAATTTTTTATAAAAATCTTAATTGAATAAGGTAAATCCTGGAAAACAATTTTTATGGAAAAACTTAGTGGCTCCTCAAGGAGAAAATTCCTGGAAAAGATCGGTGCGGCAACTTCAGTATTGGCATAAAGTTTCGTCGTAACTTTAATGTGATGGTAACCATCAATCACCGTTAAAAAAATCAACCGGCGAATGACACCTCACAAAACTTCTGTTGACAGACGATCTTTTCTAAGATCTTCCGCCCTTGCAGGAGGTGGACTAATGTTAAGTTTTAGCTGGCTGAATTTTTTTGCAAATGAATCAAAAGGGATGATTGAAATTCCTGAATGGACCGAGTTGAATGGCTTTTTGAAGATCTCGGAAAATGGGATTGTGTCTATCATGTCGCCTAATCCTGAAGGCGGACAAAATGTAAAGACTTCTATGCCGATGATCGTGGCAGAAGAACTAGATGTTGATTGGAAGAATGTGATTGTTGAACAAGCTCCGTTAAATACCAGGTTATACACCCGCCAATTTATTGGTGGCAGCCAGGCAATCCGAACAAGTTGGAAAACTTTGAGGACTGCAGGAGCGACTGCAAGACAAATGCTTCGCGAAGCCGCAGCTGCTTCATGGCTTGTACCTATTGATGAGGTTACCACTGAAACAGGAATGCTTTATCATAAAAAGAGCGGAAGATCGGCTGGTTATGGCGCACTGGCTTCAGTTGCTGCGAATATTCCGGTTCCCAAAGAGGTAATACTTAAGGATAAAAAAGATTTCAAGATTATCGGTACATCTAAGAAAAATGTAGAGAACCCAAAAATTGTAAGCGGCCAGCCGCTTTTCGGAATAGATATTCGACGTGAAGGGATGCTGATTGCAATGATCGTACAACCTCCGGCTTTCGGTATGAAATTTCGGTCGGTAGATGACACAGTAGCCCGGGCAATGCCCGGTATCAAAGATGTTTTTCCAATTAGAGTGTTAAACGATGACCAGGTAAGCGAGTTTTTTGACACCATTACATTTAATAAAGTGGTAGCCATCGTTGGCAGATCAACATGGGAAGTGATGCAAGCAAAAAAGAAATTAAAGGTCGAATGGGCGCCGATTTCAGATCACACCATCCAAAGAAATGCATTTGGTGGTCGTGCTCCAACAACAGTAACCATTCCGGGAGGGTTAGAAAATACAACAGATCATAAAAAGAAAATGGCGGAGATGATGGAGAAGCCGGCGACTGTTGTACGTAAAGATGGTGATCCCGAAACAGCCTTTAAAAATGCTGCGCAGATAATTGAGCGAACTTATTATGGACCCTTCCTTGCACATAACTGCATGGAGCCGATGAACTTTTTTGCCCATGTTACAAGTGAAAAAGCTGAGTTGATCGGACCCTTGCAGAAAGCCGAACTAACAGAAAGAACAGTCGCAACCCGAATAGGAATTCCTGTAGAGAAAATTGATATCCAGATGACTCGCTTAGGTGGCGGATTTGGAAGAAGATCGTATGCTCACTGGTTGATCGAAGCTGCACTCATTTCTCAAAAAATGAATGCACCGGTCAAACTTATTTATACACGGGAAGATGATATGACATCCGGCATCTATCGTCCAACTTATACCGCAAAATACCGGGCTGCCTTAGATGCGCATAAAAATTTGATCGCATTTCATATTAGGGCAGGAGGGATTCCCGAAGGTCCATTAGAAGCAAATCGTTTTCCTGCGGGTGCTGTTGATAATTACCTTGCTGAAAGTTGGACTATAAATTCTAATCTTACTACAGGTTCGTTCCGTGCACCAAGGTCTAATTTCATTGCTGCTGCTGAGCAATGCTTTATGGATGAATTAGCAGAAACAGCCGGGAAAGATCCAATAGCATTTCGTCTTGAATTGCTGGAAAGAGTTATAAAAAACCCGGTAAGGAAAGAAAATGATTATGATGCTAATCGTTACGCAGGAGTCTTGAAACTTGTTCGTGAAAGATCCGGGTGGGAAAAGAAACAACCAAATGTACATAGGGGAGTATCGGCTTACTTCTGTCATAATACTTATGTTGCACAGG
>DASVAM010000187.1:0-7053 GCA_036376375.1 Chitinophagaceae bacterium | reverse complement strand
TCCGCATTGGCGAAGTAATAAATGGCGTTTTCGAAATTAACTGCAAATTCCTTTTTCCCCTCTATTGCTTTATTATTCTTAAAATAGGCAACGGGATCATAGCCTTCAATAGCTAAACCCTTCTTGTCAAGGTTTAAATGTTTTTTTCTTGTAGCCAATGCCTCCTGGGAAAAAGAAACATTTGTACTGATGGTAAATAGTGCTATTATTAAAAAGAATCTTTCCATTTGATTTTTGATTGTCTGACAAAATTATTATTTGAAACAAAAGTTCATTGTCTGCTAAAAGACAGAAAGCTGATTATATACGTGAAAGAAACGTTATTGGACTTAGAGTGGGAGTAAATTTTACTAATAAAATGTGAAAGCGCTCAACCTGTAAATCGCCCGACATTGTTTGTTATGTCGGATCAATAGTTTTATTTCAAAAATCTATGAAAAAAATTTTATTGGGACTAAGTCTGACTTTATGCATGGACCTTTTAGGTCAGCAAGAGGAAATCTATGTAAAGGATAACGCTGCTGTAAATGGGTATGATGTAGTAGCCTATTTTTTAGAAGGCAAACCTGTCAAAGGATCGGGTGAATTCAGTGTTCTGTACAAGGGAGTAAACTGGTTTTTTTCAAATCCGGCAAATGCTGATCTATTTAAGAAGGATCCTGCCAGGTATGAACCCCAGTACGGAGGTTATTGCGCTTTTGGTTGTTCACGTGGATATAAAGCAAAAACAAATCCTGACGCATGGACGATCGTTAATGGCAAATTGTATTTGAATTACAATACTGATGTAAGAAATACGTGGAGTAAAGACCAACAAAGCTATATTAAAAAGGCTGATGCAAATTGGATCGATATCAAATACAAAAAGTACAATGGATAGCTAACGAATATTGCTTTTTGGAAATCCCCGTGCGGGGATTTTTTTTTGATAACATCTTATATCAGCTCCCAATGCATTGGGAAATTCCCAACATATCGTGAAACCGGGGATACTTCTACGAATAAATACGTAGTATGGCGATAGGATGAAATTGGCCACGGTGGCGGGTTTCATTCGATAATGACGGTGAAAAAATTTCTGGCACGACCATTGAAAACATAGAGTCACTGAAACTCTAAAACCCGGGTATGAACAGGAAAGTAACAAAGCAAAATTTTAAAAAGGAAGTAATAGAAAGCCAGGGATTGTCACTGGTGAAATTCAACATAGAGTGGAGTGGGGCCTGCCAGATTATTTCACCGATCTATGAAGAGCTTTCGCGGTCCTATACAGGTATGGTCAATTTTTTTACGATTGACGTAGAAAAAGAAACAGGCATCGACCAGGAATATGGCGTGCTGGAAATCCCAACCATTCTCTTTTTTAAAAGAGGGAAAATAGTCGATCATGTATCGGGGTTGGTGCCAAAAAATGTTGTCATTACAAAGATTGAGAACGCATTATCACAGATCTAAAACAACCATTATAAACTACTTAAATCTACAATTATGACGGACGATATGAAATACATCTATCTGAGAAACCATCCGCTTATGGCTTCATTGACTGAGCAAAAATTAAGGGATGCAGCTACAATGGCTAAGATGAAGACCGTTTACCGTGGCGAGGTGATCAGTTCTGGCGATGGTGGCTTTACAAAGATCCACTTCCTTGTCAAGGGAAAAGTAAAGATCACGGATAATAGCGCGGCCGAAAGCGAATTGATAAAAGATATACTTATCGAGCCGGACATTTTTGGTGATCTGAGCCTGGACGGTCAGCTAAATACCTTTGAAGCTGCAGAGGCGCTCACAGCAAACACCATTATTGTATCGTTTCACATTAAGGATTTCAAACGAATTCTTGAAGATAATCCCGTAATGGCGCTCACATTTGTGAAAAAAGTAAATGCCAAGCTGCAACGATTGGAAAATCGCCATGCCGAACTTGTATTTCTTGATACAAAAGACAGGTTGATCCGTTTTATTAAGCGTTGGGCTCGCACTGATGGTAACCGAATGGGAGATAAAATAATCCTGAATAATTATTTAACACATAGCGATATCGCAGGCTTTATTGCAACATCACGGCAAAGTGTAAATATGTTACTAAACGAGTTGAGAAATTCTGGTATGTTATGTTATAACAGAAAACATATCGAGTTGAATAACCCTATCGCCTGGAATTGATTCGCCGGTAAATAACATTATTTGTAATTCGTTTGACAATCCTCCTCTGTAAGCTAATCTAATTTTGCAGAAAGTTTTTTCATGTAGCAGTTGCCTGCCTGCCGGTAGGCTTGGTTTTGGTTGGAAAGTAAAGACGGCCCTGTGAATTGCAGCGGCCGTTTTTTTCGAAAATCAAAACGATATCAAAAACGATCAATCATGCCATCTGTCAGTTTGGGATTCAAAGTGCACATACCTTATCACCTGAAAAAGTTCATTTCCGGTGACGTTGGTAGTTACAGTAACTGGTTTGATGAACAGGCTTGTAAAGTGGCAGTAGACAGATTATGCGATGAATCTTATGTGCCGGTCAATAACATCATTCATGCGCTGATCAAAAATTACAAAGGAGCATTCAAAATTGCCTTCTCTTTTAGCGGCACAGCAGTAGAGTTGCTGCAGAAACATCGACCCGATGTCTTAAGATCATTTGTGCAATTGGTAGAAACCGGTTGTGTGGAGATATACGCTGAAACATACTATCATTCTCTAAGCTGGTTATACTCAAAAAATGAATTTAAGCGACAAGTTCAAAAACACGGTGACCTGGTCAGGTTGATCTTTGGCGAAGAGCCCAGGATCTTCAGAAATACGGAACTTATTTATAGTAATGAATTGGCAATATTCATTGCCGGGTTGGGATATAAAGGAATTTTATGCGAAGGTCTGGAAAGAATTCTGAATGGCCGAACGGCTAACCAGACCTATGCTGCTCCGCGAAATGGTGACTTTGGATTGCTGTTGCGCAATGTTAGATTGAGTGATGATATAGCTTTTCGTTTTGATGATCTCACATGGAATGAGCAACCTTTAACTGCTGACAAATATGGCAATTGGTTGCATAATCTAAATACCGGCACCGACAACGTGAATCTGTTTTTGGATTATGAAACATTTGGTATTCATAAAAAGAAAACTAGCGGAATATTTGAATTCTTAGAGCTTCTTCCCGCCGCCATACTTAATGATGCCAGGTGGCGGTTTGTTACTCCTTCAGAAGCAATAGATCTTTATTACCCAAAAGGGATTTATGATGTACCGGAAACGATTTCCTGGGAAGACAAGGAAATGGAGCGTTACATATCATCCAACAATATGATGCAGAACAATACGCTACGTAAGATTTACAGCCTGGAAAGCATGGTAACAACTTCTGCCCTGCCCGGGGCCATGGAATGGTGGGGTTCATTGCAGACGGCTGATCATTTTTATTATATGTGTAATGATGGAAGAACGGAAAATGATACCTATCGGCTGCCGAATCCTTTTAATTCAAGCGAGGAAGCCTTTGAAAATTATAAAAATGCAGTCGCAGAATTTGAGATCAGGCTCATTCAAAGAGTACTTGATGATATTAAGAACACACGGGCGCCAAATACGATTTCTAAAATATTCTCGACAATGATCTATTAAAACAAAACGATTATGGAAAAAAGAAAATTGGAAGGACAAGTAGCGATTATAACCGGATCCAGCAGCGGGATCGGAGCTGGCTGCGCCAAGGAAATGGCAAAAGCGGGGGCAACTGTTGTTGTTAACTATCCTGTACCCGGGGCAAAAGAGATGGCTGAGGCCGTCGTAAATGATATCAACACTAATGGCGGAATGGCGATTTCTTACAAATGTGATGTAAGTAAAGAAGATGAAGTAGTAAAAATGTTCAACGATGTCATCGCCGAGTTTGGCACCGTTGACATCCTTGTTAATAATGCAGGTTTACAAAAGGATGCAAGGTTTACCGAGATGACTTTGGACCAATGGAATTTTGTGATCGGGGTAAACTTAACCGGCCAGTTTTTGTGCGCCAGGGAGGCGATAAAAGAATTTTTGAGAAGGGGTGTGAATGGAAAATCAAAAGCCGCCGGCAAGATCATTTGTATGAGCAGTGTGCATGAAGTAATTCCCTGGGCAGGACATGCAAACTATGCAGCAAGCAAAGGTGGTGTAATGTTAATGATGAAAACTATTGCCCAGGAATATGCGCCTCATAAGATCCGCATCAATTCTATTGCGCCGGGTGCTATTGCAACGCCTATCAATAAAGATGCGTGGGATACCGCCGAACATTTACAAAGCTTATTAAAGCTGATCCCGGAAAAAAGAATTGGACAAGTTGAGGATATTGGAAGGGCAGCAGTGTTCCTTGCGAGTGATGATGCTGATTATGTAAATGGGACTACTTTGTTTGTTGATGGTGGAATGACGCTTTATCCCGGATTTGAAGATAATGGGTAGATCGAAGCCGGGAAGTCGGAAAGTCTGAAAGAAACTACATTTTAAATGAATCATAAACGGACTTCCGGTCTTTACTGACTTTCGGATTTAATAAAATTTAGGAATGATAAAAATTATGACTACATGAATGCAGAACAAAAACGATTGAGCAATGCGCTTTGGAAAAAATGGGGCTCCTACCTCAGCGAACGTCAATGGGGTACGGTGCGTGAAGATTATAGCGAGTGGGGCAATGCATGGGATTATTTTCCTCATGACCATGCCAGATCCAGGGTGTATCGTTGGGGTGAAGATGGCATTGCAGGAATTAGCGATGATCAACAACATATTTGTTTTGCAGTGGCCGTGTGGAACGGGAAAGACCCGATATTGAAGGAAAGATTATTCGGGTTGACAGGAGGTGAGGGCAATCATGGCGAAGATGTAAAAGAGCTCTATTATTATTTGGATGCAACTCCAACGCATTCATATATGAAGCATTTGTACAAATATCCGCAAGCGGAATATCCGTATTCGGATCTCGTCCATACAAACCGTAATCGTAGCCGCTTTGAAAAGGAATATGAGTTGTTGGATACCGGGTTATTCACCGGGAATAAATATTTCGATATCATTACGGAGTATGCAAAGAATGATCCCGAAGATATCCTGATACGTATCACCATCTGTAACCGCGGTGCAGAGGCGGCTTATATTGCTTTATTACCCACATTGTGGTTCCGAAATCTTTGGAGTTTTGGCTTAACCCATGATAAGCCCCGCATGTTTTTAAAAGAGGGTGCTGAAAATTATGGTGCAGTGAAAGCAGATCATTACCGGGAAAGTGCTTATCACTTTTACTTCGGGAAGCCCGTCCGTACCTTATTTACCGAGAATGAAACGAACACGGAACGCTTATTTGGAGTTCCCAACCCATCACCTTATGTAAAGGACGCATTTCATACAGCTATCCGGGAACAGCAGTTCGATTGGCTTGAAGAAAAGAAGGAAGGAAGCAAGATGGCACCCATGTATGAATATAATATTACAGGAGCGTCTTCCGTCACGGTAAAACTTCGATTGAGCAAACATCCCGTCGCCGGCGATCCGTTTGATATTTCGTTTGATGAAGTATTTGAACAGCGCATCGATGAAGCAAATGAGTTTTATAAAGAAATAACAACGACAAAAGATGACGAGCTGATCAACATCCAGCGCCAGGCTTTTGCAGGTTTGATTTGGAGCAAACAATATTTCAATATAGATATACCTCGTTGGTTAAATGGCGACCCCGGACTCCAATCGCCGCCAGAGCGACGCAAATCGGGTCGCAATCATCAATGGCATTCGTTAAACAATGAAGATATTATTTCAATGCCTGATAAATGGGAGTATCCCTGGTATGCGGCCTGGGACCTCGCTTTTCATTGCGTGCCGCTAAGTATAGTGGATCCTGGCTTTGCAAAGAGTCAGCTCATTTTGTTTTTGCGTGAATGGTATATGCATCCGAATGGGCAACTGCCGGCATACGAATGGGCGTTTAGCGATGTAAATCCGCCGGTACATGCATGGAGTTGTTTGCAGGTGTATAAAATTGATAAAGCTAAAACCGGTAAACCCGATGTCGAATTCCTGGAACGAGTGTTTCAAAAATTGCTGATAAATTTTACCTGGTGGGTAAACAGGAAGGATAGCAAAGGCAATAATGTTTTTGAAGGTGGTTTTCTGGGTCTTGATAATATCGGGGTGTTTGATCGCAGTAACATGATACCCGGGGGCGGCGTGCTGGAACAGGCGGATGGCACCAGCTGGATGGCGATGTATTGCTTAAACATGCTGGAGATGGCATTGGAAATTTCTCAATACAACCCGGCCTATGAAGATGTAACAACGAAATTCTTTGAGCATTTTATTTATATCGCTGAATCGCTTAATCGAATCGGAGAGAACTGGACAGGAAGCTGGAATGACGAAGAAGGTTTCTTTTATGATGTTCTTGCAATGCCGGATGGCAGGTACATTCCATTGAAAGTTCGTAGTCTTGTTGGGCTGTCGACTTTATTTGCCGTATTTGTGTTAAAGAAAGACCTGTTGGCAAAGGTTCCTGATTTTTATAACAGGTTAAAATGGTTCCAGCAATATCGTGAAAAAAATAATCAGTACCTGGTCATTGAAGAATTGAAAGAGCATGATGATATTTTGCTTTCGCTGGTGCCGAAAGAAAGATTAGAAAAACTATTAAAGGCTTTGCTTGATGAAAATGAATTTTTGAGTCGCGGCGGAATCCGTAGTATTTCAAAGATCCATGAACATGGTTACAGTGTGAATATTAATGGACAGCAATTTGGCCTGGATTATCAACCGGGTGAAGGTACGAGTGGGCTATTTGGTGGAAATAGCAATTGGCGGGGTCCTGTCTGGATGCCCATGAATTATTTGTTGGTAAATGCCCTGCGAACTTACTTCGAGTACTACAAGGATGATTCAAAAGTAGAATTTCCAACGGGCAGTGGTAATTGGATCACTCATGGTGAAGTGGCAAATGAAATCTCAATGCGACTTATTTCAATCTTCCGGAGAGATGAACGCGGTCATCGCCCCGTAAATGATGGCTATGAAATTTATCGCGAC
>DASVAM010000304.1:0-7187 GCA_036376375.1 Chitinophagaceae bacterium | reverse complement strand
ATAAATAAGGACAAAGAATATTACTGAGGCGATGCCTTCCCTGGATTGTCCTGTGATACCGATCAAAATAAATCCAACCTGTGCAATAGATGAAAATGCCAGGAAACGTTTCATATTCTGCTGACGCAAGGCAAATAAATTGCCAATGATCATTGTCAAAACAGAAATAAGAAAGAGCATATTATACCAGGTTTCGCCCAATGTATCATCTATTGGAGAAAAGGCCGTATAAAGAACAGTGGTAAAAACAAAAAGAATGGCGCCTTTGGAAATCACCGATAAATAAGAGGTGACTGAAACCGGGGAACCTTCATACACGTCCGCTGTCCACAAATGAAAAGGTACAGCAGATATCTTGAATGCGAAGCCGGCAAGAAGTAATATGAATGCAAAAATGTTTATAGGTGTCGAAACAAACCGGATACTTAGCTCATGAAAGCTTAATGTTCCCAATGTGCCATAAACAAGTGAAATTCCAAAAAGCAATAAGCCCGATGAAAAAGCAGAGGAAATGATCATTTTAAACGCTGCTTCCGACGAGCGTCTTTTTTCCAGGTCAAAATTGGCTAATGCCGCTAACGGAATTGTAGAAAGCTCCAACGCCAGGTAAAACATTAAAAGATTTTGGCTGCTGATCATAAAGAACATTCCGAGTAAGGTGGATAACATCAGGATATAAAACTCGGGAACATGTTTATGATCTTTTAACCAATTGTACGATTGCAACGAAATAATGAGTGTGCCAAGATTCAGGAGATTTTTCTCAAATGTCAGCAGCTCATTCGTATAGAACATGTCTCCAAAGAGGGTTCCTGGTTGCTGAAAAAAGAAGCCAGCAACAAGATTAACCGTGAGAAGGATATTTACAAGATTGATCACGGTTTCGTTCCGTACTTCTTCTTTCCCCAGTTTTATAAATAAAAGAACAAAGATGATAAATGTGATTACCAGCTCTTGTTTCATCAATATGAGAAATTCATTTAGCATTAATTGAATTAATAATTAAGAATTAAGAATGAAAAATTATCCTCCTGTTGTTTCCGCTATCTTTTGGATTATTATTTCAGTTCCCGGGTCGATCAGGTCTTTTAACATAAACGGCGTTATTCCAATCACAACAATTCCAACGATCAGTAAGGCAGCCGCCAGCTTTTCATTCCAGCCGGCATCACCCAATGATAAATGTTCATCATTTACGGTGGGACCCATGATCGCTTTACCAGTTGCTCTTAAGATATAAACGGCCGTTACAACGATCGAAGCACATGCAATGATCGTTGCAATACGGTAAAATGCATCTGTCTTTTGCCACGAACCCATGAACACAGTCATCTCGGCAACAAAACCACTGAAGCCAGGTAAGCCGAGTGAACACAGACCCGCGATGACAAAGACGGTGGAAATAAATGGCATCATTTTCATCAGTCCTCCAAGCTGGGCCACCTGTCTGGTATGCGTTCTGTCATAGATCATTCCAATAACAGCAAAGAAAAGGGCCGTCATTAACCCGTGTGATACCATTTGTATCACAGCTCCATCGATCGCTGTTTTTGTTAGTATACCAATTCCCAATAAAACAAAACCGCAGTGACTAACCGATGAATAGGCATTGATATATTTCAGGTCGGTCTGCATCATGGTAGCAAAGGCTCCGTATAAAATGGCGATACACGCCAATACAATTATAATTGTTGAATATTCGTGTGCTGCATCCGGCATTAAATAAGTAGCAACCCGCAGACAACCATAGCCACCGAGCTTCATGGATATGCCTGCAAGGAACATGGAAGCTGCCGTTGGTGCTGACGAGTGGCCATCGGGCACCCAGGTATGAAAAGGAAACAATGCCGTAAAAATTCCAAATCCTATAAATGCAAACGGGAAAAATTGTTTCTGTACCTCAACCGGAATGTTCATCCCCGCGATTTCTATCAGATCAAAACTGTTTGTGTTGAAATAGATCCCGGCTAACCCCACGAACACCAGGGCAGACCCACCCATCAGCATCAGTGCAAGTTTCATAGCGCTGTATTCTTTTTTGCCGCTGCCCCAGATCCCGATCAACATGAATTTTGGAATGACAGCTACCTCAAGGAAAAAGAATAATGTGAACAGGTCAAGAGCAATAAAGAATCCATAGGCACCGAGACTTAAAAATATCAACAGGAAGAAAAACTCTTTACTTAATCGCTCCCCGCCTTCCGGACGGGCAGGCATTTTCCATGATACCAACACACCAGCGATCACAACAAATGCAGTTAACAGGATCATCGCGATGGATATCCCGTCTACGCCAATATGATAATTAATATTGAGTGGTGCATACCATGTAAAATTGTCTTCAAAAAGAAAAGCAG
Organism: Chitinophagaceae bacterium; assembly: GCA_036376375.1. GTDB lineage: Bacteria > Bacteroidota > Bacteroidia > Chitinophagales > Chitinophagaceae > VBAS01. The sequence goes on along the minus strand of DASVAM010000304.1, from coordinate 4,830 downwards.
CACTATTGCCGGCTTTTCTTTCTTCCATGTAAGACCATAACAACCAGAAGCAGAGTAATAACTGTGCAATAGAACCGATCAATGCTACTCCCCTGATCTGTTTTAGCTGCTTCAAAGGAAGAATGCAAAGCGCGGTAAGTAATGGAACAATTATCAGTAATGATAGATTCATATAGTATTTTGTTTGGCGTTAGGTGGTTAGGGTTAGCTGAAATGCCTTCACCCCAAACACCTAACTCCGAATTATGTTTACTTCCACAAATACAAAAACACGATCGCCAACGCAACAATTCCTCCGAAGAAATAAATGGCATAGCTCTGCACCTTACCCGATTGAATGCCTTTTATAAAACCGGACAGCGATGCTGTTGTATTCGCAATTCCATTCATCAGCCCATCCACAATATTTTTATCGATCCACGCTGCGGGGCGACCAATGAGATTGAAAATTATTTTTTTAGTGAAAAAAAGATATAATTCATCAATATAAAATTTTTTGTAGGCTGCTTTATATAAACCACCCAGCGACTGTGATACCTTCTCCGCTTTATCACTTTCTTTTTTATACATCCACATCGCCAGTAAAATTCCGGTTATTCCGAATGCAACTGGAAGAATTGAGAAGATGGGATCGAAATGAGACTCCAATATTCTTTTGTCGGAGGAAACATATTCACCAAACGGAATAAAACCTGCAACAATTGAACAGATGGCCAATATGATCAAAGGGAACTTCATCGAAACGGGTCCTTCGCCATGGTGATGAGGCACTTCAGTTTTCTTGTTCCAGAATATAGAAAAATATAACCGGAACATATAGAACGCAGTAAGGCCTGATGTAAACAGTGCAACCCCGTAAACTATTTTATTGGAATTATATGCCGCCAATAATATTTCTTCTTTGCTGAAGAAACCTGCAAATGGCGGAATACCGGCAATAGCTAAGCACGCAACAAGAAAACTGATATTCGTGACCGGTAAATACTTTCTTAATCCGCCCATATCCTTCATTTCATTGCTATGAATAAAATGAATGACAACACCTGCACCAAGGAATAACAATGATTTAAAGAAAGCATGCGTGAATAAATGGAACATGGAAGCGGTATAGCCCAAACCATTTTCTCCGCCATAGCCCGAAACCCCCAAAGCAAACATCATATAACCGATCTGCGACATGGTGGAGTAGGCGAGCACTCTTTTAATATCAGTTTGAGTACAGGCAATGATCGCCGCAAGAAGTGCTGAGACTATTCCAACAACCGTTACGATACTTAATGAAACAGGAGTAATTGTGAACAATGGAAACAATCTTGCAACAAGATAAACACCGGCGACAACCATCGTCGCAGCATGTATCAAAGCGGAAACAGGAGTGGGGCCTTCCATCGCATCCGGTAGCCAAATGTGTAACGGGAACATTGCGGATTTACCGGCGCCGCCGACAAACACCAATGTCAATCCCCATGTCAGGGCACTCACACCAACAAAGGAAGCGGTCGTTACCGCAAGAAATTGGGGTGTTTGTTGTGATGTGAGATTTGAAATGAGGGTATTGAAGTCAAGCGTTTCTCCGTAAAATGCAAGAATCAAAATGCCGACAAGAAAACCAAGATCAGCAAACCGGGTAACGACAAAAGCTTTTTTAGAAGCAGCAACTGCAGAAGGCTTGTCGTAATAATAACCGATCAGTAAATAAGAGGATACTCCAACCAACTCCCAGAATATATAGATTTGGAAAAGATTGCTCGAAACAACGAGACCCAGCATTGAAAATGTAAACAAACCAAGGAATGCATAATAAGTGGCAAATCGTTCTTCACCTTTCATATATCCCAGGCTGAATATATGGACCATTAACGAAACAAAAGTGACTACCACGAGCATCATCACTGAAATGGGATCGAGAATAATACCCATATCAATACTCACATTTTCTGAAAATGATAACCAGGTAATTTTAATGGCTGTTATCGTTTGATATGTGTCTCCAACTTTTCCGTCGACAAAAAAATAATTATAAGCGGTGTATAGTGATAGTGCAGCAGAGACCAATAACAGGCTTGTTCCGATGATACCGGAAGAATTTTTAAAATATTTTCTTCCAAATATTCCAAGCAACACAAAACCTGCCAATGGCAGTAACGGGATCAATGCTATGTATGAAGAATAGCTCATAAACTTCACCTCCCGATCTCTTCTCCTTAAGGAAAGGAGAGGCCGGACTTTAGCTTTTTAGTTTATCAATAGTAATTAAGTTCCACAATTTTATTTCTGTTGGCCATTGACAATTCACCATTCACCACTTCATTTCCTCGGCAGTTTCTACATCAATTGACCGGTGGCTACGGTATAGATTAATGATAATGGCAATTGCTACTGCTGCTTCCGCGGCCGCGATCGTAATAATAAATATGGTGAAGAAAATGCCGTCGAGTTTTTCAGGATACAGGTATTTGTTGAATACCACAAAATTTACGTTCACACTATTTAAGATCAATTCTATGGACATCAGGATCGTGATCATGTTGCGGCGGGTAAACAAGCCGTACATGCCGATAAAGAATAAAGCAGTACTCACAAATAATATATGCGATATAGGTATATCAGTCATAAACCTTCGACTATTTCTTTTTCTTTAAAATGCTCAGTATTAGCCTGCTGCTTTTCTTTTGTTTCTGCTGAAGAAACTTTAGCAGGCGCTTTTATTGCGATCACAATACAACCAACCATAGCGGCCAGCAACAGGATGCTCACCACTTCAAAAGGTAATGCATAACCATTTTCACCTGTTTCGATCATTTGGGTGCCGATCTTATTTACCGTCCAGTCAAAACTTTTATCCGCGGCCTCAAAATCATTTTTATAAATAAGAAAATAAGTCAGTGCAAAACCAAAGAGTACCGCCATTGCCGAGGCGATCGTTCGGAGTATCTTCGGCCTGGCCATTTCTTTACCCGATTGCTGTGTAAGGAAAATTGAGAAGATGATGAGGACTACAATACCACCCACGTATACGACGATCTGTACCGCGGCGATGAATTCAACTTCCAGCCAGAAATACAAACCTGCCACTCCAATTAAGGAGAATAATAGCCAGATAGCCGAGCGGAATATTTTTTTAGTGGTGACAGACAGGATGGCCGTACCTAAAATAAAGGCGGCGAGAATGTAGAAAATTATTTGTGATGCAGTCATAGCCTCATCCCTCGTTCCCTTCTCCTTCAGAGAAGGGAGGCCGGGCTTTTGGTTTTATATTTATCTAATGTGCTTGTGCATTTCAACTTTTGTAAAACTATTCTATCCCTTCACGAATCTTGCTTCCAGGGTTATTTAAGATCTTCGTTAATTCAGTCCTGTCGAATGCCGTATGCTCAAATGTCTGTGCCATTTTGATCGCATCTGTCGGGCAGGCTTCGATACACAGGTTACAAAACGTACAAAGTTCCAGGTGATACACAAACTTATCAATTGCTTTTTTCTTTTTACCATCGGGTTGTATATCAAACTTTGTAACAATTTTAATGGTAGCGTTTGGACATGCCAGCTCACAGGCTGTACAACCAGTACAGGCGTGTTCGTTGTTCTCATCATGGGGCATCACCACTTCACCGCGAAAACGTTCAGGTAAAACCAGCTCATCAACGTTATCGGGGTATTGCTGTGTTATTTTTTCTTTTCCATGATGCAGTGCATACCACCCGGTCAGTTTCATGCCGGTAAGCAATGATCTGACACCTCCCACGATATCCTTTATGTATTTAACTATAAACATAAAAAGCTAGCTGCTGAAAGCTATTGGCTATTAGCTAAAAATGCCATCCCATTATCGCCATTAATGTGACCAGTAATAAATTGAACATGCCTATCGGTAATAAATATTTCCATTCAAGATTCAGTAACTGGTCGATCCTTAATCTTGGGAAGGTCCAGCGAAACCACATGATAACAAAAATTAAAAAGAACGTTTTGCCCATAAACCATATACTCGAGGGTATATAATCCATATAATGATTAAAGGCCGTATCCGTTCCGAAATGTAATGGTTGCCAGCCCCCCAAAAACAACGTGGCGCCGAGAGCACAAACCACAAATATGTTCACATATTCTGCCAGGAAGAACAAGGCGAATTTCATCCCGGAATACTCTGTATGAAAGCCGGCAGTAAGTTCTGATTCCGCCTCGGCAAGATCAAACGGTGCACGGTTGGTTTCTGCGGTGACTGCGATCATAAAGATCACAAAAGCAATCCACACAGGAAGATGGCCTTTAAATATCCACCAACCATTTGCCTGCGACTCCACGATCGATGAAATTTTCAGATCACCGGTTAAGATCACAATTACAAGAATGGCGAACCCGGCAGATAATTCATAACTGACGATCTGTGCGCCGCTACGCATGGCACCAAGCAATGAATATTTATTGTTACTTGCCCAGCCGGCCATTAAAATACCTATCACTGATACAGACGATATTGCCGTGAAAAACAAAACTCCAATATTAACATCCCAAATCTGCAGGCCTTTTGCAAACATCAGCGGTGCCATTATCACCATTGCGATGATCATTACAAGGAATGGTGCAAGATTGAACAACAATTTGTCGACGCCGTCAGGTGTCATTCCCTCTTTGACGATCAGTTTCAACGTATCCGCAACGGTTTGAAACATTCCGACAGGGCCAACGCGATTCGGACCAAGACGCAATTGCATCCATGCAGAAACTTTTCTTTCCATCATAATAAGCACCAAACCAAGCATAGCAAATAACCCGATAATGCATACCCCCACAATAGCAAATTCAATGAGCATGGGCCATGGAGCGCTG
>DASVAM010000186.1:0-4258 GCA_036376375.1 Chitinophagaceae bacterium | reverse complement strand
GGCAGACACAACCCCAACTTTGAAGCCTGTGGCTACAAAATTTTCTAAAGAAACATATCTCTACTGGTATGAGCTGATGCAGCTTATCCGGCAGTTTGAGCTCATGGCAGAGGAAAAGTATAAAATGGAAGGTAAGATCCGCGGATTCTTTCATTCTTATGCCGGGCAGGAAGCCCTGGCGGCTGGCTGTATGACTGCTACCCGTCCTGAGGACGGATTTATAACTGCTTATCGTGATCATGGTTTGGCTATTGCCAAGGGAGTGAATGTGAATAGCTGTATGGCTGAATTATATGGTAAGGCAACTGGTTGTGCGAAAGGGAAAGGTGGAAGTATGCACTTCTTTGGTAAAGAAGTTGGTTTCTGGGGCGGTCATGGAATTGTTGGTGCGCAAATCGGAACCGGTGCCGGGTTGGCATTTGCAGAGCAATATCGTGGCACCGATAATGTGATCCTTTGCTTTTTTGGAGATGGTGCTGCTCGCCAGGGAATTTTGCATGAAACATTCAACCTGGCCATGTTATGGAAGTTGCCTGTAATTTTTATTTGCGAAAATAATAATTATGCAATGGGTACTTCGGTAGAACGTACCAGTAACGTAATTGATATTTATAAATTGGCAGACGGCTATGAAATGCCGGCTGACGCCGTAGATGGTATGAGTCCGGAGGCGGTACATGAAGCTGTAAGCCGTGCAGTGAAAAGGGCAAGAGAAAAGGGTGGACCAACGTTGCTGGAGATGAAAACCTATCGGTACAAAGGTCACTCGATAAGTGATCCACAGAAATACCGGACTAAAGAAGAGGTGGACGAATATAAAGAGCAGGATCCAATTGCCCGTGTTCGTTCCTCAATCCTTGCAAACGGATTTGCTAAAGAAGAGGACCTCACCAGGATCGATGAGAGAATAGATGCCATCGTTGCAGAATCTGTAAAGTTTGCCGAAGAAAGTCCATGGCCCGATGACAGCGAAGTGCTGAAAGACGTTTACGTTGATAAAAACTATCCTTTTATAATTGATTAATATTCTAATTCAAAATTTCAAATTTAAAAATGTCGGAGAAAAATGTGATGGCTCACGAAAATGAACAAATAATTGCAAAGGCGCAGGATTTCTGGACCCGCTATCAAAAACCAATTACAGTTGTACTGGCTGTTTTAGTATTGGGAATAGGTGGTTGGTTTGCCTATAAAAATTTTATTGTAAAACCCAACACCGAAAAAGCTGTTGATGCGATGTTCAAGGCCGAGGACTACTATCGCATGGATAGTTTACAAAAAGCATTGAACGGAGATGGGATCAATTGGGGTTTTGTAAGAGTGATCAAAGAATATGGCAGCACTGATGCTGGCAAACTGGCCCGCCTGTACGCCGGTGATTGCTATTTAAGGACCGGTGACTTTAATAATGCAGTGAAGCAATTGAAAGAATATTCAAGTGACGATAAGCTCTACCAGGCAAGAGCCTATAAACTGCTGGGTGATGCCTATTCGGAGCTGGGAAAAAATGAAGAGGCAATTGACTACTATAAGAAATCAGCCAATCATTTTCCCGAGGATATTCATAACTCTGCCGAAGCACTTCTTTTTGCTGCAATACTTGCTGATAAAAGCGGAAACACCAAAGAAGCAATTGAATTATTTAAAGAGATTAAAGAAAAATTTCCCAATACGCAAGCATCGAATGAGTCAGATAAATACCTGGCAATGCATAATATTTTTAATTAAGTAATGAATGGCTGACGTTACCAACAGCAAACTTATAAATACTGATACAGGCATTCCTAAAAAGAGTGCCTTTATTGTTTTGGTAAAAACAGAATGGAATGCGGCTGTTGTGGATGAACTGGAAAAAGGATGCAGGGAAAAGTTAGAAGTATACAAAGTAAAAAAAGTAGTTACGATCACGGTCCCCGGGGCATTTGAGATTCCATTTGCAATTAGAAATTACTGGGAAAAAGCTGGAAAGAAAAAAAAACCGGATGCATTCGTTGCGCTGGCTTGTGTAATTCGTGGCGATACGCCACACTTTGACTATGTATGTAAAGCAGTGACCGATGGTGTCGTTCAATTAAATCTTTTGTTGCCGGTTCCGACTATTTTTGGAGTATTGACCGTGGATAATGAATTTCAGGCAAGAGAGAGAATCGGGGGTAAGCATGGGCACAAGGGGGAAGAAGCGGCAGTGACAGCTATTAAAATGGTCTTCCTAAATGCCCAAAAATGAACGTTGAAAATTGGAAATTAAGCATTGAACATTTCTTGCCTATAAAAATGTTCAATTTTCAACGCTCAATGTTCAATAAACATTTAATGTAATGAATGTACAACTATTCATACCATGTTTTGTTGATCAGCTTTACCCGCAAAGCGGGTTTAATATGGTAAAAGTGCTGGAAAAGACTGGTTGCACCGTTACTTATAACACAAAACAGACTTGTTGCGGACAACCTGCATTTAACGCAGGTTTTTGGGATGAGGCAAGAGCGGTATGCATGAAATTTGTAAAAGACTTTGAGGGTACTGATTATGTCGTTACGCCGAGTGCAAGTTGCGCCGGTTTTGTAAGAAATTATTATTCAAAACTGCTTGACAATTCTTCCGTACACAACCAGGTAAAGGAATTAAATAAAAGGGTGTATGAATTTTCAGAGTTCATGGTGAAAATTCTACAGGTAGAAAAGGTTGGTGCGGTATTAAATGGAAAAGCGACCTACCATGATAGTTGTGCAGGATTAAGGGAATGCCACATCAAGGAAGAACCGAGAAGGCTATTATCCCATGTAAAAGGATTAGAGCTTCATGAAATGAATGATGTTGAAACCTGTTGCGGCTTTGGCGGGACGTTTGCCGTAAAGTTTGAACCGATCTCAATTGGAATGGGGGAGCAGAAGGTTGAAAACGCATTGTTGACGAAAGCAAATTATTTGATCTCAACCGATCTGTCCTGCCTTATGCACCTTGATGGATATATAAAAAACAAGGGATATAGCCTGCAAACAATGCATATCGCAGATGTATTGGCGAGTGGATGGTGAAGGCGAAAATTCTTGCAGAAATTTATTTGAATTTTAGATTTTGGATTTCGGATTTTAGATTTGAGATAGGATTGCCGTTGAATCAGCAATCTAAAATCTAAAATCGAAGCCTTCCAGGCACTTATTTAAATTTTTGATTTCGGATTTCAGATTTTAGATTTGAGATAGGATTGCTGTTAAATCAGCAATCTAAAATCTAAAATCTACAATCGAGATGTCTTACTGGCTTGTAAAATCGGAACCCGGGGCGTATAGCTGGGAAAAGTTTACAGAAGAAAAACAAACTGTTTGGAGTGGTATTAGAAATTATGCGGCTCGCTTGCATTTGAATGCCATGAAAAAAGGTGATGAGGTTTTCTTTTATCATAGTAACGAAGGATTGGATATTGTTGGCATTGCCAAAGTTGTGAAAGAAGCCTACCAGGATCCCACAACAGACGATGATCGTTGGGTGGCGGTGGATCTTAAGGTTCACAAAAAATTAAAGAAACCTGTGCCGCTTGACGCAATCAAAAAAGATAAACGTCTTGCCAATATGGCGTTGGTTCGAATTGGACGACTATCAGTACAGCCTGTTACAGATAAAGAGCATGATGTTATCATGGAACTCGCCGGGGGATAGAACCTGTTTACCGGCAGGCAGGCAGGATCTGCAGGATTAAAACCGATTGTTAGGAAATCCTTCATTTATTTAAGATATTCGGAGACAAATCTCTTTTTCTGTCATCCAGCACTCAATTAAAAAGGACACTTTCATCTACCATGCTATGGGGATTGGGTGTGGGCTACGTTATCTCCGGCATGTATTTCGGCTGGAATCTGGGATTGGAAAAAGGCGGAACACTTGGGCTTGCGATCGCTACCTTTTTTATTATTATCATGTATGTCACGTTCACGTTCAGTTATACTGAACTTGCCTGTGCCATTCCAAGGGCGGGCGGCGCATTTAATTACGCTGACCGTGCATTAGGTCGCGATCTTGGTTTTATTGCAGGGATGGCACAAAACATCGAGTTTATTTTTGCACCGCCCGCTATTGCATTTGCTATTGGAGCCTATTTTAATTTATTTTTTCCGCAGCTCCCCGTTTTGGTAATTGCAATTTTTGCTTACCTGCTTTTTACCGGCTTAAATATTTATGGGGTAAAAGCTGCTGCAACTTTTGAACTGACAATTACCATTCTTGCCGTGGCTGAATTATTATTGTTTAGTGGTATCAC
>DASVAM010000282.1:0-3645 GCA_036376375.1 Chitinophagaceae bacterium | reverse complement strand
AATTCTTCGTTATACCGGGATGATCCATAAGATTGGAGAGGTGCATGACGGTGCAGCCACTACTGACTGGATGGAGCAGGAAAAGGAAAGAGGTATTACGATCACTTCAGCAGCTGTTAGCTGCCAGTGGAATTTTCCTACAGTAAAAGGAAAGGCAGATGCCAATACTAAAAAATACTATTTCAATATCATTGATACGCCGGGGCACGTTGACTTCACTGTAGAGGTTGAACGTTCAATGAGGGTATTGGATGGATTGATTGCATTGTTCTCTGCAGTGGATGGTGTAGAACCACAATCTGAAACTGTGTGGCGCCAGGCGAACCGTTATAATGTACCCCGTATTGGTTTCGTAAACAAGATGGACCGTGCAGGTGCTGACTTCCTGAATGTCGTTAAGCAGGTTCGTGAGATGCTTGGTTCGAAGGCTGTGCCTTTGCAACTTCCCATTGGCGCTGAAGATGATTTCAAGGGCGTGGTTGATCTGATAAGAATGAAAGGAGTTATCTGGCACATGGAAACCGAAGGAATGACTTTTGATGAAATCGATATTCCGGCTGATATGGTTGAGGAAGCAAAAGAATGGAGAGCGCAATTGGTTGAAGCAGTTGCTGAATACGATGATCAATTATTAGAAAAGTTTTTTGATAATCCTGATTCCATCAGTGAGGGTGAAATTCATGAAGCTATTCGTAAGGCTACTATTGATATGAGTATCGTACCCATGCTTTGTGGCTCATCATTTAAGAATAAAGGAGTACAAACTGCATTGGATGCTGTTTGTCGCTACCTTCCTTCTCCGGTGGATGTAGAGGCTATCAAAGGAACTGATCCGAATACAGGAAATGAATTAGTTCGTAAGCCAGATGCAAAAGAACCATTCTCTGCGCTTGCATTCAAGATCATGACTGATCCTTTTGTGGGCCGTCTTGCGTTCTTCCGTTGTTATTCCGGTCATTTGGATGCCGGTTCTTATGTATTGAATGTAAGAAGTGGAAAAAAAGAACGTATCAGCCGTATCATGAAGATGTTTGCCAACAAACAGAATCCAATTGAATTTATTGAAGCAGGTGATATTGGGGCAGCGGTTGGGTTTAAAGAAATAAAAACGGGTGATACACTTTGTGATGAAAATCATCCGATCGTTTTGGAGAATATGTTCATTCCTGAGCCGGTAATTTCTTTGGCTGTTGAGCCGAAGACCCAGGCTGACGTTGATAAGATGGGTATGGCAATTGCAAAACTTATTGAGGAAGATCCTACGCTTCGTGTTAAAACAGATGAAGAAACCGGTCAAACAATTCTTTCAGGTATGGGTGAATTGCATCTTGAAATTATTGTTGACAGGATGAAAAGAGAATTTAAAGTAGAAGTAAACCAGGGTGCGCCACAGGTAGCTTACAAGGAAGCATTCCAAACTACTGTTGAACATCGTGAGACACTGAAAAAACAAACCGGTGGTCGTGGTAAGTTTGCTGATATCGTATTTGAATTAGGTCCGATCGATGCAGATTGGAAAGCTGAGAATCCGGATAAATCCTATCAATTCGTAAATGATCTGTTTGGTGGTTCAATCCCGCGTGAGTTTGTCCCTGCCATTCAAAAAGGTTTTGAGCAAGCGATGAGCACTGGGGTATTGGCAAGCTATCCTGTTGATAATATGAAGATCCGAGTGTTTGACGGAAGCTTCCATGCTGTTGACTCTGATTCTATGTCATTTGAACTTTGTGCTAAAGCTGGTTTCCGTGAAGCGGCAAGAAAAGCAAAGCCAGTTTTACTTGAGCCGATCATGAAAATAGAAGTAGTAACACCCGATCAATATATGGGTGATGTTACAGGTGATTTGAATAGAAGAAGGGGAATGTTGGAAGGTATGGATAGCCGTGCCGGTGCCCAAGTTATTAAAGCCAAAGTTCCGTTGAGTGAAATGTTTGGTTACGTAACGCAACTTCGTTCATTAAGCTCTGGTCGTGCATCTTCTACAATGGAATTTAGTCATTACTCACCAGCCCCATCTGGTATCGCTGAAGAAGTAATTGCCAAAGTGAAAGGAAAAGTGAACGCATAATTCAAAAACATCAAGAATAGATTAAACCCGTCCCGCCGCAGGCAGCACGGGTTTTTGCTTTTTCGTAGAATTACTTATGCCGCAATTTTTCGATTTGGCATTAAGGAGAAATTAAAATTTGAATATCTATTGTAAACTATTTTTTCATTGGTTACCTTTGAATCACTTATCCAGCAAAATGAAGGACCCGCAGCGGGTCTTTTTTATTTTGGCACTAATCTTGATTTAATCGTACTGCTTAAAAAATAATATATGAGAAGGAAACTTGTTGCGTCGGCACTTTTTTTATCACTAATCGCTGTATCAGTATTTATTGCTTGTAAAAAGAACGGGACCAATGATGGTACAGCACGTTTGCAGGTTTACCTAACGGATGATCCCGGCGATTATGAAGCTGTTTACATTGATGTAAAAGATGTACAAATAAATGTAACGGGTGATGACGTAAATGGATGGGAAAGTTTGCAGGGTGTAAATGCCGGGGTTTATGATTTGTTGAGATTGGTAAACGATGAGGATACTATACTCGCAGATGCAGAAATTCCCAGTGGCAGACTTCACCAGATAAGATTGGTCCTTGGCACAGAAAACTACGTAAAATTAGAAGGCACTCCTCAGCTCATTAAATTGGAGACACCCAGCGCACAACAAAGCGGTTTAAAATTAAATGTACAGTATGATGTAACGGATGAAAGATTATACACGATCTTACTCGACTTTGATGTGGCAAAATCAATAGTTAAAACCGGTAATAGTAAATATATATTGAAGCCAACGATTCGTGCGATCCTGAATGCCGTTGGCGGAAGTATCAAAGGGGTCGTGATGCCAAAAGACTTTCCAACGGCTATTTATGCGATCCAGGGTGTTGATACAGTTGCGACAACATTTAGTGGGGTTACCGGTGGTTATATCATCAAAGGATTACCGGCTGGCACTTATGATGTGTTATACCGTCCTTCTATGAACACTTATCACGATTCATTAAGGACAGGCATATCTGTTATGTTCAATACAACTACAACGATCGACACTACTTTCCTTCATCAATAAATTGATCTATGAAACTGGAAAAGTCGTCCCGCCTCAGGCGGGACGGCTTTTGTCTTTTATGAAACTGCTTTTCTAAGTTTAATTAATTTTTCCAAAAGTGGAGCAAGCAGATCCAGCTTAAGCATATTGGCGCCATCACTTTTTGCAAGTGCGGGGTTTGGATGTGTTTCAATAAATAAACCATCCGCGCCGGTCGCAATGGCAGCTTTTGCAATTGTTTCTATCATTTGCGGATTGCCACCAGTAACGCCTCCTGCCTGATTGGGCTGTTGTAGACTATGTGTACAATCCATTACAACGGGAACACCATGCGATCGCATGATCGGTATGTTTCGATAATCAACAACAAGATCCTGGTAGCCGAAGGTGGTTCCCCTTTCTGTTAAAATCACTTTATCATTACCGGCATTCCTTATTTTATCAACAGCAAACTTCATTGCTTCACCACTTACAAATTGTCCTTTCTTTACATTTATGATTGTTCCTGTTTTAGCAGCAGCTTCCAGCAGGTCCGTTTGACGACA
>DASVAM010000278.1:0-3368 GCA_036376375.1 Chitinophagaceae bacterium | reverse complement strand
AGAAGCTCCGCAAGAAGAAGCTAAACCCGCCCCGGTTACTGAAATAAAGAAGTCACAACCAATGCCGCGACCTGTTGTAGAAATAAAAAGGGAAGAGGTTATTGCTGAGAAGAAGGTGACACCCAAACCTCTGGTTGCATCTTCAAAACAAGAAACTGATCTTGAAAAATTCATTGGAGAAAATCTTTTAAGTAAAATAGGTATTGCGGTATTGGTATTAGGCATTTCATTTTTTGTAAAATATGCCATCGATCAAAACTGGATAAAGGAAGCGGGCCGCGTTGTCATTGGTCTTATTGCCGGCGGAATATTGATCGGTATTGCTCACCGGATAAGAAATAGCTATCGATCTTTCAGTTCAGTTTTAATGGGTGGTGGTCTTACCGTTTTCTATTTTACCATCGCTTTTGCATTTCATCAATACCATCTTATCAGCCAGACAGCGGGATTCATTATCATGATCCTCATCACGGCATTTGCTGTCGCTTTATCTCTCTATTATGATCGTCTGGAGTTAGCCATATTGGCAACGATCGGTGGCTTTATCACTCCCTTCCTGGTAAGTACCGGCCAGGAAAATCACATCGCACTCTTTACATATCTATGCATACTGAATACAGGTTTGATGGTCCTCGCATGGTTCAAGCGCTGGCCCTCCCTTAACATTATTGCTTTGATTTTTACCACGATAATCTATGGCGGCTGGTTGATCAAAAAGATGTTGCTTGACGATCCGTTTGTTGTTCCGTATAAGGACGCATTGCTCTTTGGAACATTATTCTACCTGCAGTTCGTTACCATGAATGTTGTAAATAACATCCGGGAAAAGAAAGCTTTTAATGCTTTCGATTTCATAATTGTGCTGAGCATAAACTTTCTTTTTTATATCGCTGCCATCTTTATTCTTCCCTATTGGAACGGCGGTGACTATAAAGGAATATTTACGGCCACGCTTGGCCTGTTTAATTTGTTGTTGGTGATCGCATTCAAACAAAAGAAAACGATTGATCCAAATTTTTTGGCTTTGCTTACCGGCTTAGGACTTACTTTTATTTCGCTTACCGCCCCCGTACAATTCGAAGGCAATTCTGTTACCTTATTCTGGGCTGCTGAAGCTGTGATCCTCTTTTGGCTTTTTCAAAAAACAAGGACGGCGCAATTAAAGATCGCTTCACTGATCATCGCAGTTCTTATGATCGGAAGCCTTGCCATTACATGGATGGAGGTTTATTTTTCTGATCATCAATTGATCCCCATCATGTTAAACAAGGGCTTTAGCACAACGATCGCGGTAGCCGTGTCACTACTTATTTATTATCGGTTGATGTATAAAGAAGCGGATACACTTTATTTAAGAAATTTACCAAACCAATCTGTAAGAGATCTGTTATCAGGGGCATTTGTTGTTGTACTCTATTTGTCGGGTGCACTGGAAATTTTCTACCAGTTCAGTACAAGAAATAATATTGAATTGCTGTATATCATCTACCTGCAACTTTATACTTTTCTTTTTTCGATCGTTGTTTTATTTGGTTTCAGAAGATCAAAAATGTTTCCGGTATTGAAGGTTTTGTTTACCATTCTTTGTCTTGGTTTTTATCTGGTCAATATCAATACAAACCATGATATCTCTTTATCACTGATCGTTAAGGACCAGGGTAACCTGTTTGCTGCACATTGGGCCGGTGTTGTTTTATTAGCCTGGCTATTGATCGACCTGGTTGTTTATTTTAAAAAGACGAGCGACGAAGGCTGGAGATCTTATCTCGCGACATTTACATGGATCTCAGCAACCGGTTTTGTTTTGCTGCTCAGCGTTGAGATCTACCAGTTGAACGTATGGCTGAATTATCAACAGGCCGATTGGGTATGGTGGGAGAATCTATATTATAAGGCGGGCCTGAGCATTTTATGGAGTGTTTGTTCATTTATTATGATGTGGCTGGGTATGCAATATAAATTTCGCCCATTGAGAATTATTTCATTAAGCCTTTTTACCCTTACCCTGATAAAATTATTTGTGTATGATATCCGCAACATTCCTCCGGGCGGAAAAATTGCAGCCTTTATTTTGCTGGGTGTTTTGTTACTTACTGTTTCATTCATGTATCAACGGTTGAAGAAGATCATTATTGATGATACAGAAAATATCAAAGTCGCTAATTAAAAAAATTTGAGATGTTTATCTATAATGTTACCGTAAAAGTTGACTGGTCAATTCACGAAACATGGGTACAGTGGATGTTGAATGACCACATGCCTGAGATGATAAAAACAGGCTGCTTTACGGATGCAAAATTGCTACGCCTTTTAGATACAGACGAAAAAGAAGGTCCAACCTATGCTGCTCAATATTTTGCAGAGAGTAAATCTGATTACAATCGTTACATTGAAAATTTTTCAACAACAATCCGGCAAAAATATTTTGACACCTGGGGAGACCGGTTCATTGCTTTCCGCAGCCTGATGCAGGTAGTGCAATAACTTCAAATACAACACAAAATCGTGTTTCGGGAAAATCCTTTCCCCGTGTGAGTTTCGGGGATTTATTTGTTTGTAAAAAACCAGGAAAAAATTTTGCTGCCAATCAAAAGCGGCTAAATTTGCCGCCACTATCACTTTATAAAACTAACTATCATGAATAAGGCTGACCTAATTGACGTAATTGCTGAAGAGGCTGGTATCACAAAAACCCAGGCAAATGCTGCGTTGGATTCTTTCACAAATTCTGTTACGAAGACGTTGAAAAACGGGGGCAAGGTGACACTGGTTGGCTTTGGAACTTTCCTGCTTTCCTACAGGGAGGGAAGAAAAGGCCATAACCCGCAAACCAAGGCGCAAATAAACATCAAGGAAAAGGTTGTAGCTAGGTTTAAGGGAGGAAAAGAGCTCCTGGCAACCCTGAAATCTTCCATGAAGGATCTGAAACCTTTATTACAAAAGAAAAAGAAGAAATAAACATTTTTAAATAAAAACTAAAAAACAAGCTTATGGGACGAGGCGATAAAAAAACTAAAAAAGGCAAGATCAGTAAAGGAAGCTTTGGTAAAAGCAGGCCGGCGAAGAAGAAGAAAAAGTAGAAAAAGTAATTAGTATATAGAGTATAAATGGAATCCAGCGTTACATTATCTACTTTATATACATTATTTACATTGACACTTCGCTACGGCGCCAACCTTTCTATTTTCCATTCCCCATTTTCTTCCAGCGTATATTGAATACGATCATGCAGGCGGCTGGGTCTTCCCTGCCAGAATTCCACTACAACAGGCTTTACGATATATCCTCCCCAATAAGGCGGACGAGGGATTGCAGTTCCTTCCATTTTATTGACGAGCTCATTAAATTTTTCATCAAGCCAGCTCCTG
>DASVAM010000180.1:0-3731 GCA_036376375.1 Chitinophagaceae bacterium | reverse complement strand
TTTTTCTCTCTTAGCCGGTTTGCTGAATTTGTTAAGTACATTGGGGTCTACTAACCATTCCGGCTGCCTGAAAACTTCTTTATTTAAAAAGGCAACGGCCTTTTTTTGCATTTCTTTTGACACCGGGCTATAAACATCACCTGCCTGTTCTACTGTTTTCAGGTCTTCCTTTACTCCGCCCACCTGGGAATATACATGGCGTGTAAGTATACCCCACCAGTCGATCATATTATCATACATCCTGTATGCGTTATCATACATATCCATATCTTCCCGGGTCCATTTAAGCAGGTTGGCCATTACAATTTTCAGATTGTTCAACCCATATTCGCTTGCTTTAACCGCATTATTACTTAGGTCCTCGGTTTGGGCATCAGGCAATACAGGATCATTGGAAGTAGGAATTAGAGAAGTGCCAGCGCTATTCTCTCCGCCAAACTTTAACTCCGGGTTCTCCATTGCTTTACTGATCCAGCCTAATACCTCCCTTTTTTCTTTGTCAGGATCATTGATCCCGGTATAGGTGTAGCCATATTTGATGGCCCATTTGTCATAATCACCTATTTGGGGGATCAATCCTTTGGGAGAAATATTATCAGAAGGCTGCGCTACATAATTATAATGGATCGCATCCATAATCGAAGCAGAAAAACCATTTGTCTCTACCCAATTTTTATCACGAAGTTTTTCGACCGGAGTAGTGCTACTTGCAGCCAGGTTAGTCCTTAAGCCTAAGGAGATGCCTACTTGCCTGCTAATATCGGCACGTATCAAAGCACCCATTAACTCATCGCTGAACTTCATGCCTCTGGCACGAGGATCAACAGCGGAAGCCTGAACAAAATACCATTCATGTAGTGATGTTATTTTGCTATGTGACCAGGCAATAAAGGTTTGTAAAATCTCACCGCTTCGTGGATCATGTATACGGGGTGAATATGAAAAAGCCGCACCTGAAGGATAATAACGGATCACTTTGCAAAGGGCATCTTCAAGACTCATTGTGCTATCATTCTCCGGCCATTCTTTACCGATAATTGCATTTTTGAACCCTGCGGCTTTAAAAGCTTCATTCCAGTCATTGACTCCTGCAATGATATATTGCCTCCATTGCTTTGGAGTAGCGGGATCTACATAGTAAACGATCGGTTCTTTAGGTTCAACCAATTCTCCTCTTTTGTAGCGCTCGATATCTTCTGTCTTTGGTTCAAGACGCTGACGAATTATAAAATTCTTTTCTTCTACCTTTTGTTGGTTGTCGGAAAACACTTTGTAATTCTCTACTGCATATCCAACACGTGGATCAGCATGACGGGCCGGCATTTTTTGTTTGGGCAATAACATCACGGAATTACTTAATTCCATCGTAACGCTTGCAGCAGGTCCAGCCGGTGGAGCTGCAACTTCAGGTGCACCGCCTTCTGCCGGATTTGGTCTCGCAGCTCCTACACCGAATGTTTTAGTCGTCCTGATCTCAATATTTTGCTGGAAAGCATTTACTGATAAAATAAAAGAACGATCGGCAGCAGCATTACTCACCATCATTGCTTTTTTTGCTTCCGGATTAAATCCGGTTATGTTATTGTCTTTCAGAAAAAAGTCTGTCACTTCCACCACCGAACTGTTATTGTTCTTACCACGACTCTTAACATCCATTACCATAATGATAGGATCAAGGGTGGCAGCACGGACTGCTTTAGCAATAACCTGGCTTGAATCAGCTACAGCCACATTGGTAACCGCACGAACATAAAGTTTATTTTCATCTGCTTTTTCAAATGAAAAGATAATACCGTTCACTAACTCTCCACCATATAGCGGGCTGCCGGTTGGAACTCTTGATAAACGTGTCGTAAATAAAACTTCTCTCTGCAAAAGAGAATCAGGTATCTCGAAATAATATTTCTCATCTACTTTGTGTACGGTGAATAAACCTTGTTTGCTGACTGCTTTAGCAGTGATCACCTCGTTATAAGGCCTAATTTTGGATGGTACTGCCTTTGTGGAAGCCGAATCCTGTCCGAGAACAGAGCCAGCTAACATTAACATTCCCGCAGCGATCATAAAGTTCTTCAATTTCATACTTCTTAATTTTTAGAGAAACCTGGTATTTTAATTTTACCCCATAAAACTACCTTCCAAAAAACCGGATTTTGGGATCATTGTACCAATTGGGAAAAGGGTTTGACGAAAAACACCGTTGAAATGACATCATCGGCCCCGGGCTGGGCGGAAAAGACGGCTGGCAACTCGTTAAAAAACAGCTGTTCGTGAGGGAAATAGCCACGAAATCAGAGAAACGGACTGCTATATTTATGAAACGATACCATCAAACCAAAAATCATTCTAATGATTGCACCAAATCGATATTCCACGGATTAAGTTTAAATGGTTAAAACCATTTGATTATTTGCCGATAAACGTTGCTAGCCCATGATTTAAATCATGGGTGGATTTAATTCGTGGGCGGATTTAAATCATGCGCCAGCAAATGAAATATAAAACAACCATTTTAATGGTTTCAAAAAAACATCCCATGTCACATTCATTTAATAGAGTTTGGATCCATGCAATTTGGTCAACCAAAGAGCGATATCCTTTAATTCTCCCGGCGATTGAAAATAAGGTCCATGATTACATGAGAATTCAGTTCAGCGAATTGAATTCTCATGCCCGGATTATTAAAGGGATGCCCGATCATGTTCATTGTCTATTCTTATTAGACGCACGAATTGCGATTGCCAATATCATAAAACAGGTTAAAGGAAGCAGCTCTCATTGGATAAATGAACAAAATCTAATTAAGGAAAAATTTGCCTGGCAAACCGGGTATGCTGCCTATTCTGTTAGTGAATCAGTCTTAAAAAAGGTATTCAATTACATTGCTGGTCAAAAACAACATCATCAGAAAAAGACCTTTTCAAACGAGTACGATGAATTCATAAAATTACATGGATTGAATGCAAATGGTTAAAACCATCTGAGACATTATAAATTTCATATTATAGCCCACGATTTAAATCGTGGGCTGATTTAAATCGTGGGCTGATTTAAAAACAAAAACGCCTGTTTAAATGAAACAGGCGTGGTTTAATGGCGGAATATTTCCGCTCTCTCACAGTATCCCTTGCAGGATTCCAATTATTTTAAAAGCCTAAACCTTTTTTAAATGCTATGTCAATGATCTTATCAAACCCGGTATAAACCTGTACTGGCGTGCTATTGATTTCTCCAACTGCAGTCAGCGTAAGGAAGTAAACATTATGACCATTTCCATTTGCAGTTTCATCTGTAGCGACCACTAATACTTTGCTTTCGGTAGAAGGCACTGAAGTGGACGTATAGCCGGACTTAAACACTTTCATCGATTTAATGATAGTACCGGCAGGAAAACTATAACCCGAATGTGCGGTGGTAGTTGCAGGCATTGTGCCGGTATAAGAAGGATTACAAACATTGATCTTATTGGCACTGCCACCAGGAACATAGTAAAACACATTACTTACGGCAGCGGTGGAGAAAGCAGGTACAGCAAAAATAGATGCAGTGTTGATTCCCGGAACATTGGTAGTTGCATCTTTTAAAAAGTATCTGCCAGTTGCAATATTATTTGATATTCCGGTGGACCCGGAAGCAAATTGGTATACGAAGGTGGAATCATTTGTTGTATTCCGGAAAATACAA
The DNA here is from genome assembly GCA_036376375.1 of Chitinophagaceae bacterium. Lineage (GTDB taxonomy): Bacteria > Bacteroidota > Bacteroidia > Chitinophagales > Chitinophagaceae > VBAS01. The sequence continues at coordinate 47 of DASVAM010000180.1, read as the reverse complement.
TAGTAGTTGGGATTAAGGAAGCCGTCAGTAATTTGAGCATTCTCTGC
>DASVAM010000256.1:0-3461 GCA_036376375.1 Chitinophagaceae bacterium | reverse complement strand
ATCGATCCACCTGCACCCGATGACATGGCCGATCAACAGCGGTAAAGAATTTAAAGGCGTTTATAATCTTCATGATAAGAGCTTGCGTTTGTTCACTGCAAACACAAAGGGTAGTGATGATGACCTGATTTCAGTGAAAGATCTGAATGATGCGATGGTAGATGATAAAATAGGGGAAAAGGATGCTAATACTCTTCGCGAAGATGTTGAATTAGTAGATGGGGTTCATGGTGTGTTGAAAGTGGAGGATTACCTCGCAGCGAAAGTGGCGCCGGTATTTTTTGGCAGCGCTATTAACAATTTTGGGGTAAAGGAATTGCTGGAAACTTTTGTACGTATTGCTCCGTTGCCACAATGCCGCCCGACTTCTGCAAGAGTTGTTTGTCCTGAAGAAGAAAAACTAAGTGGTTTTGTCTTTAAGATCCACGCTAATCTTGATCCCAAGCACAGGGATAGAATTGCATTCATGAGGATCTGCAGCGGCAAGTTTGAACGCAACAAATATTATCACCATGTTCGCCTGGATAAAGATGTTCGTTTCAGCAATCCTTATTCTTTTATGGCCCGTGAAAAAAGTATTGTTGAGGATGCGTTTCCCGGCGATGTGGTCGGGTTATTTGATACCGGAAATTTTAAGATCGGCGATACACTTACAGAAGGTGAGAATTTTTATTTCACCGGCATCCCTACCTTCTCTCCCGAGATATTTAAAGAAGTAGTGAATAAAGACCCGATGAAGACAAAGCAACTTGAAAAAGGTTTACTGCAACTGACAGATGAAGGGGTGGCTCAATTATTTACTCAACATGGCGGTAATAAAAAGATCATTGGTTGTGTCGGTGAGCTCCAGTTCGAAGTAATTCAATACCGGTTATTGCAGGAATATGGAGCATCCGTGCAGTTCAATACTCTTCCTTTTTATAAAGCATGCTGGATAACAAGTGAGGATCCAAAGAAGCTGGATGAGTTCACGAGATTCAAAGGCGCCAATACCGGTGTCGATAAGGACGGGCATCTTGTTTACCTTGCACAAAGTGAATGGTTCCTGAACACAGAAAGAACCAATAACCCGGCCATTGAATTTCATTTTAGCAGTGAGGTTCACAAGAATTAAATTAAAAATTAAGAATTAACAATTAATAATTCTTTCAGTTTGCAGCAGCCTTATATTTTCGAGACGGAGAGATTAATCGTCAGGCAATACGATCCTGAAGCCGACGCCGAGAATTTCTTTTTACTGAACAGCGATGAAGATGTAATGCGTTATATCCGGGCTACAAAATCAAGAGAAGAATGTAATGCTTTCCTGAGAAAAATAGTTGATGCCTATAAGATCAACCCGCTTATAGGACGCTGGGCCGCTTATGAAAAGACCACCGGTAAGTTTGTCGGTTCCTTTGCAATTATTCCTATCGAAGACTCCGAAGATATACAATTAGGATATGCGTTTTTAAAAGAAAATTGGGGAAAAGGATATGCGTCAGAGCTCACAAAGGCAGGGCTTGACTATTATTTTAAGAACACAAATGCTGACCATATTTACGCCATTGCAGAAAGTGCCAATGTCGCTTCGCATCATGTATTATTGAAAAATTCTTTTGTACCTGATGGAACACGAAAAGAGAAGGATAAGGAACTGTTGAAATTTATTTACCGGAAACCTGTTTAGTATTTCGCGAAAACACCAGTATAATTATGCGGGGTTATTTTTTTCAGCTCTTTTTTCACTGAGTTATTGATTTTTAAATTGTCGATAAAATGGTGAATTGATTTTTTATCAATATAGGCGTTGCCTCTTGTCAGCTCTTTTAATGCTTCGTAAGGATTCGGATAATTTTCTCTTCTCAGAATAGTTTGCACAGCTTCTGCCACCACTGCCCAGTTGTCTTCCAGCTGCTGGTGTATCATTCCATCATTCAGGATAAGTTTGCCAAGACCTTTTTCTACCGAACGAAATGCGATCAACGTATGAGCAAAAGGAACACCCGTATTCCTTAACACAGTTGAATCGGTCAGGTCTCTTTGCAATCTTGAGACAGGCAGTTTGGCGGATAAATGTTCAAAGACAGCATTGGCCATGCCCAGATTCCCTTCTGCGTTTTCAAAATCGATGGGGTTTACTTTATGAGGCATGGCAGAAGAACCCACCTCATTTTTCTTTACTTTTTGTTTAAAGTAATCCATGGAAATATATGTCCAGATATCGCGGCAAAGGTCAATTAGAATATTATTGATCCTTTTCATGCAATCGAAATGTGCAGCAAGGTTATCATAATGTTCGATCTGGGTGGTGTATTGCATGCGGGTAAGTCCCAACACTTTTTCAACAAACTCATTGCCGAGCTTTACCCAATCTATTTTTGGAAAAGCCACGTGATGAGCATTGAAGTTGCCGGTGGCGCCGCCAAATTTTGCACTGAAAGGAATATTGATAAATTGTTCCACCTGGTTTTCAATTCGCTCAGCAAAAACCATGAATTCCTTTCCTAGTCTTGTTGGGGAAGCTGGCTGTCCATGTGTATGTGCCAGCATGGGAATGTCCTGCCACTCTTTTGCAAGCAATTTTAATTGCGTATTCAGATTTAGTAATGAAGGGAGGTATTCATACTCTACAGCGTGTTTCCATAAAAGTGGGATTGCGGTATTGTTAATATCCTGTGATGTCAATCCAAAGTGTATCCATTCCTTTTCGTCTTTGGTGCCACTTTTGTCCAACGCATTCTTTAAAAAATACTCGACCGCTTTTACATCATGGTTGGTCGTGTATTCGATCTGTTTTATTTCCTGCGCATCTTCGGGCCCAAATTCTTCGACAATTTTTCGAAGATGTCTTTCCGCTTTTCCTGAAAGTTTAAAAAACTTTTTATCAGCAAGAAAAAGAAAATATTCAATTTCAACGAGGACCCGGTATTTTATCAAAGCGTATTCAGAAAAATATTCGTCTAAATGTTGTATTTGTTTGCGATAACGACCATCAATAGGAGAGATAGCTGATAACGTAGTTAGTTCCATACTTGTTAGGGGTTTCTTGCCTGCTCACAGACGCTTAAGCATCGGCCGGTTTCTTATATCTTTGCTGCCTGCCTGCGGTAGACAGGCGCAAAAATAACTCAATTGGATAAGATAAAGGTTGGAATAGTAAGTTATCTGAACACCAGACCATTAATTTATGGACTAAAGCTGGAGCCGATTGCTTCAAAGATTGAATTGATCGAGGACAATCCCGCACGACTGGCTGACATGCTGAAAAGCGGCGAGATCGATCTTGGGTTGATCCCGGTTGCTGCAATTCATGAGTTAAAAGAATCCTATTTGTCCGGTGATTATTGTATTGGTACCGAGGGCGAGGCGGCATCCGTATGTCTGTTCAGCGAAGTGCCATTAGATCAAATCGAAAAAGTTTACCTCGATTATCAAAGCCGGACGTCCGTTGAACTCCTGAAATGGATCATGCATGAGTA
>DASVAM010000240.1:0-3515 GCA_036376375.1 Chitinophagaceae bacterium | reverse complement strand
CTTCACCGTATGCGACTTCAATAGCATCTTTCACACTTTCACTGATCGTCGGGTGGGGATGGATGCTGTTCAAAACTTCCTGGTAAGTTGTTTCCAATTTTCTGGCAGTAACTGTTTGTACAATTATTTCAGTTACGTTATAACCGATCATGTGAGTGCCCAGCCATTCGCCGTATTTGGCATCAAAGATTACTTTGATAAATCCTTCCCCATGTCCTGCAGCAGATGCTTTACCACTTGCGCTTAATGGGAACTTACCAACTTTAATTTCATAGCCGGCATCTTTTGCTTGTTTTTCGGTATAGCCAACGGATGCAATTTCAGGATAACAATAAGTACAACCGGGGACATTGTTATAGTCTAATGGTTCTGGCTTGTGATTATATTTCTTTTCATTGAAACCAATATTCTCCACGCAAATGATGCCTTCTTTACTCGCGACGTGAGCAAGAGCCTGCCCGGGCACACAATCACCGATCGCATAAATACCGGGAACATTAGTTTGATAGAATTTATCGACCATTATTTTGCCCTTGTCAGTTTTAATACCAAGTTCTTCCAGTCCTATTCCTTCAATGTTGGCGGAAACGCCAACAGCACTTAGCAACACATCGGCTTCAAGAGTAGTATCTCCATCCGGAGTTTTCACTTTTGCCTTTACCCCGCTGCCGGAACTGTCAACAGAAGTTACTTCACTGTTGGTCATTATTGTAATACCGCTCTTTTTAAAATTTTTATCAAGCTCTTTTGAGATCTCTTCGTCTTCTACCGGGACCACTCTGGGCAGAAATTCAACGATCGTAACTTTTGTACCCAAACTATTGTAGAAATAACCGAATTCAACACCAATGGCTCCGCTGCCAACCACGATCATAGACTTTGGTTGTTTCGGCAACGACATTGCTTCGCGATAACCTACGATTTTCTTACCATCCAGTTTCATGGAAGGCAATTCACGGCTGCGGCCGCCGGTGGCGATGATTATGTATTTAGCTTCAACAATCTTTTTACTTCCGTCACCTGCTGTTACTTCGAGCTGGCCTTTCGCTTTCAGTTTTCCAAAACCCATGTAAACGTCGATCTTGTTTTTCTTCATCAGGAACTGAACGCCACGACTCATTTTATCAGCTACGCCGCGGCTGCGTTTGATGATCGCTTCGAAATTCGGAGTACCACTGGCCTCAATGCCAAAATCTTTTGAATGCTTTATATCTTCCAAAACCTGGGCGCTTTTAAGCAGGGCCTTTGTTGGGATACAGCCCCAATTAAGACAAATACCACCGAGGCTTTCTTTTTCTATGATCGCTGTCTTAAAACCTAATTGAGAGGCCCTGATTGCGGCTACATATCCGCCGGGTCCGCTGCCAAGAACTACTACGTCGTATGCCATGAGATTTCAGATTTTAGCTTGAAGATTTCAGTTTGGGCTGCGAAGCTAATTGAAAATGAGTTATCAGCAAAAGGCCTGAATAGCCCTTTCACGAGGCTCATTTCTCAGAGATCAAAGTCCCCAGACGGAATTTCGGAACTCCCGGGTGGCGAGGGCGCTGACGCGTGGATTGCCCTCCCTTCCACAGGCCTCGCGATCAAACCGGAGGATGCGATTGCCGATTAGCGATATAAATGGTGAATGGAGCGTCGCAACAGAAGCTCAATCAAGGCTCAATAGCTGGTATCAAAATATTAACTTTGAGCCTTTGAAACTCAGAGTCGTAGCTTATTAACAGGATCTGCCAGCTGGGAAAAAAATCTAAAATCTTCAATCTAAAATCTAAAATGTTTCCCCTACCTTTGCCGTCCTAAAATTTTGGTCAATATGGCAAGAGTATGTCAGGTTACAGGTAAGGTTCCCGTTACAGGGAACAATGTTTCTCACTCGAACATCAAGTCGAAGCGTCGTTTTCTGCCTAACCTGCAGACGAAGCGTTTTTTCCTGGCCGAAGAAGATAAATGGATCACGCTGAAGCTGTCAACTGAGGGTATCCGCACGATCAATAAAAACGGACTTTACAATGTTGTAAAGGAGTTGAGAAAAAAAGGACAACACATTTAATTAGTAAATATGCAAATGAGAAAATGTGCAAATGCGTGATGAGTTTTGTGAGTTCATTTTCAAATTTGCCCCGAAGGGGTTCCTTCGGAACTAATTTTCAAATTTTCAAATCAATACAATGGCAAAGAAAGGAAATCGGGTACAAGTGATATTAGAATGCACTGAACACAAGACAAGTGGTCAGCCAGGCACGAGCCGTTATATCACTAAGAAAAATAAAAAGAACAATCCTGAGAGATTGGAGTTGAAAAAATACAATCCAATATTGAAAAAGGTAACTGTTCATAAAGAAATCAAGTAATGTGCAAATTTGTCCCGCTTTAAGCGGGACTAATCTTCAAATTTTCAAATTAAGATTCATGGCAAAAGCAGCAAAAACCGCGATCAAGACCAAGGACCAAAAGGCAGCAGCCGAGGCAAAGAACTGGAGCAAAGTGATCAAGGCGGTTCGCAGTCCAAAAACGGGAGCTTATAGTTTTAAAGAAGCGATCGTGCATAAGGATAAGGTGAAAGAGTTCCTGGCGCAGAAATAAAACCCCAGCCCCTAAAGGGGAGTAATGATAGTGAGCTGCTCCTAATGGGCAGCTTTTATTTTGTAGGGGTGTTTTATAAACTCAAACCTGTTTGAGAATTTTTAAATAGACTTTGTACAGGTAGAAGTCTTCAAATTCCCCTTTAGGGGTTAGGGGTTAGGGGTATGGGATTTTTAAATAAACTATTTGGTAAAAAGGAAAAGGAAAGCCTGGACCACGGTTTACAAAAAACCAAGGAAGGATTTTTAACCAAGCTTACCAAAGCTGTAGCTGGTAAAAGCACGGTTGACGAAGAAGTGCTGGACAATTTAGAAGATGCATTGGTCAGTGCTGATGTAGGTGTTGATACAACCATTGAGATCATTAAAAAGATTGAAGAGCGGGTAGCAAGGGATAAATATTTAGGGACCACTGAACTCAATAATATATTGAAGGATGAAATCGAGCAATTATTAGTAGATGCTCCTGCATCAAATAGTTACGCATTTGATGCTGACCTGCCAACCAAACCATATATAATTCTTGTAGTCGGAGTGAACGGGGTTGGTAAAACAACAACGATCGGTAAGCTGGCCTATAATTTCAAAGAGGCTGGGAAGAATGTTCTACTGGGTGCCGCCGATACATTTCGTGCTGCGGCGGTTGATCAACTAACCATTTGGAGTGAAAGAGTCGGAGTGCCGATTGTAAAACAAGACATGGGGAGTGATCCGGCTGCTGTCGCTTTTGATACAGCACAAAGCGCCGTAGCAAAAAGGAGTGATGTTGTTTTAATTGATACGGCAGGACGATTACATAACAAAGCTCATTTGATGGAAGAGCTTGGTAAGATCAAAAGAGTGATTCAGAAAGTGATCCCGGAAGCACCACATGAGGTCTTGTTGGTGCTTGATGGAAGTACAGGTCAGAACGCATTGGAGCAGGCAAAA